>NZ_JBHYMF010000180.1:0-13843 GCF_042742855.1 Streptomyces sp. NPDC058877
GGACCCGGGACGCAGACCGCTCCGCTCGGTGCCGGCGCGTGCGCTGGCGCACGGGGACCCTGACGGGGTCCGAGGCCGGATGCCGCTCAGACGGCGGCCTTCTTCAGGCGACGTCGCTCACGCTCGGAGAGGCCGCCCCAGATGCCGAACCGCTCGTCGTTCTGCAGTGCGTACTCAAGGCACTCGGAGCGGACTTCGCAGGCGAGGCAGACCTTCTTGGCCTCGCGGGTCGAACCGCCCTTCTCGGGAAAGAAGGACTCGGGATCGGTCTGGGCGCACAGCGCGCGCTCCTGCCAGCCGAGTTCCTCGTCCGCGTCCTCGACCAGCAGTTCCTGGAACAACTCGGTCATGTGCGCCCCTCGTCTGTTCTGTGCGTCCCCGTGGTGGTGCCGGGGCGAACCCGGCCGAACGACACGAGTGAAATTACAAGTTTGTGCTCTGTGCGAGTCAAGCCGAGATCTGCTATTGGGCCTCGTATTCACTCTGCGGAACCAAGCCTATGCGGAAAGTGTTCAAATCACCAAAAACCTGACACATGCCACCGGCCTGACCGCATCGCGCGGCCTCCATGAGGGAGGACGTCGAAGGCTTGGATCTTGTTGCGATCCGACCGGGGAAGCGATCCGGATCACAGTCTGATCACGCTTCCCTCGCCCCGCGGGCACGATCGAAGCGCCATCTCTCCTGGTCCGCGACTGAACAAACCTTTCTCCAGGCACGGTAACCGGATGAGGTGAAACATTACCCCCAAAACGGTCATTGGGTTGACAGTCGGGTATCGCTGCGGCCACCTTTGATGCCATGCCAGCGACCACAGCGCCCTCCGCGACCCACAGCCGTGGGTTCCGCCGCGCTGTCCAGGCGCGCTGTTGCTGTTGCTGTTCCAGCTGTTGATGCCGTAGGGCTCCAGCTCCTTCCCCCAGCGTCACCCCGCGTCACCCGCGTCACCTCTCTCCCGTGACCCCACCGCTTCTGTTTCTGCTGAGGAACCTCCCCACCCATGAACATGGACAGCGACCTTCAGATCGCCGGCGACATCCTCGAGGTCCCGCACCTCCTCCAGCCCGAGCGGGCCCACCCCGTCACCGTGGCCGAGTTCGTCGGCCTCGCCCGCGCCATTGCCGCGGACCGCGCCCAGTGGGCCCCCCACGTCGAGTACGACGCCACCACCCGCTGGTACCACCGGCTGCGCGCCGTTCCCCCGGCCCCCGGCTCCGACCCCGCGGAGGAGGTCCCGACCGGCTACGAGGTGTGGCTGCTCTCCTGGGTCCCCGGCCAGGGCAGCGGGCTCCACGACCACGGCCCCTCCTCCGGCGTGCTGACCGTCCTGGAGGGCGAGCTGACGGAGCGTACGGACCGGGGGGCGCGGACGCTCGGCGCCGGAGCCCAGCGGGTGTTCGCCCCCGGGTACGTCCACGAGGTCGTCAACGACTCCCTCGAACCGGCCGTCAGCCTGCACGTCTACTTCCCCGGACTGACCGACATGCCGATGCACGAGTCGCTCCGGTCCCAGTGCACCGCGGCCACGCCCGCCCCGGCCGCCCGGGGCGCCGCCGTCTCCTGAGAGACTGCACCGCATGCGCATTGTGGTTCTGGCCGGCGGCATCGGTGGTGCCCGTTTCCTTCGCGGCCTCAAGCAGGCCGCGCCGGACGCGGAGATCACGGTCATCGGCAACACCGGTGACGACATCCATCTCTTCGGGCTGAAGGTCTGCCCCGACCTGGACACGGTGATGTACACCCTCGGCGGTGGCATCAACGAGGAACAGGGCTGGGGACGCACGGACGAGTCCTTCACCGTCAAGGAGGAGCTCGCGGCGTACGGGGTGGGTCCCGAGTGGTTCGGCCTCGGCGACCGGGACTTCGCCACCCACATCGTCCGCACCCAGATGCTCGGCGCCGGCTATCCGTTGAGCGCCGTGACCGAGGCGCTCTGTGCCCGCTGGCAGCCCGGAGTGCGGCTGCTCCCCATGTCCGACGACCGCGTCGAGACGCACGTGGCGATCGAGGTGGACGGCGAGCAGCGCGCGGTGCACTTCCAGGAGTACTGGGTGAAGCTGCGCGCCGCCGTGGACGCCAAGGCCGTCGTGCCGGTCGGGGCGGAGGCGGCGAAGCCCGCACCCGGAGTCCTGGAGGCGATCGCCGGGGCGGACGTCATCCTCTTCCCGCCGTCCAATCCGGTGGTGAGCATCGGGACGATCCTGGCCGTTCCCGGGATCCGCGAGGCGGTCGCCGCCGCCGGAGCGCCGGTGGTGGGGCTCTCCCCCATCGTCGGTGACGCGCCCGTGCGCGGCATGGCGGACAAGGTGCTCGCCGCGGTGGGCGTCGAGTCCACGGCGGCCGCGGTCGCCCGCCACTACGGCGCCGGACTCATCGACGGCTGGCTCGTGGACACGGTCGACGCGGACGCGGTCGCGGAGGTCGAGGGGGCGGGCGTCGCCTGCCGTGCGGTGCCGCTGATGATGACGGACGTGGACGCGACGGCCGCGATGGCGCGCGAGGCGCTGGCGCTGGCCGAGGAGGTGCGCGGGTGACGGTCCCCGGGTCCGGTGACGCCCCCGGCGCCCCCTCTGCCCCTGGCGCCGCGTACCGGGTGTGGGCACTGTCCGGACTGCCCGAGGTCACGGCCGGGGACGACCTGGCGAAGTTGATCGCCTCCGTGTCGCCCGGGC
This sequence comes from Streptomyces sp. NPDC058877, assembly GCF_042742855.1. Lineage (NCBI taxonomy): Bacteria > Bacillati > Actinomycetota > Actinomycetes > Kitasatosporales > Streptomycetaceae > Streptomyces > Streptomyces sp. NPDC058877. The sequence goes on from NZ_JBHYMF010000180.1 coordinate 2,673, forward strand.
TGGCGGACGGTGACGTGCTGCTCGTCACGTCGAAGGTCGTGAGCAAGGCCGAGGGCCGGGTGGTGGCCGCCGACGACCGGGAGGAGGCCATCGACGCCGAGACGGTACGGGTGGTGGCGCGACGCGGCGCCCTCCGCATCGTCGAGAACCGGCAGGGGCTCGTCATGGCGGCTGCCGGGGTGGACGCCTCCAACACCCCGCCCGGAACCGTACTGTTGCTGCCCGAAGACCCCGACGCCTCGGCGCGAAGCATCCGTTCGGGGCTGCGCGAGGCACTGGGCGTCGACGTCGGCGTGGTCGTCACCGACACCTTCGGGCGGCCGTGGCGCAGCGGGCTCACCGACGTGGCGATCGGGGCGGCCGGGGTACGGGTCCTCGACGACCTGCGCGGCGGGACCGACGCGCACGGCAATCAGCTGGGCGCGACCGTGGTCGCCACCGCCGATGAACTCGCCGCCGCCGGTGACCTGGTGAAGGGCAAGGCGGCCGGACGGCCGGTGGCCGTCGTCCGGGGTTTGGCCCACGTGGTCGCCGGGGACGAGGAGCCGGGCGCACGGGCACTCGTGCGCGGGGCCGCCGACGACATGTTCCGGCTCGGGACCTCGGAGGCCGTGCGGGAGGCGGTGACGCTGCGGCGGACCGTACGGGAGTTCACCGCGGAGCCGGTCGACCCCGGTGCGGTCCGGCGCGCGGTCGCCGCGGCCGTGACGGCGCCGGCACCGCACCACACCACGCCGTGGCGGTTCGTGCTCCTGGAGTCGGCGGGGGCCCGGACGCGGCTGCTCGACGCGATGCGGGAGGCCTGGATCGCGGACCTGCGGCGGGACGGGAAGTCGGAGGAGTCCGTCGCCCGGCGGGTCCGGCGCGGGGACGTGCTGCGCAACGCGCCGTACCTGGCCGTGCCGTGCCTCGTCACGGACGGCTCCCACCCCTACGGCGACGTGCGCCGGGACACCGCCGAGCGCGAGATGTTCGTGGTCGCGGCGGGCGCGGGCGTGCAGAACTTCCTGGTGGCGCTCGCCGGTGAACGGCTCGGCTCGGCCTGGGTCTCCTCGACGATGTTCTGTCGGGACGTGGTGCGGGACGTCCTGGGCCTGCCGGACGACTGGGACCCGATGGGCGCGGTGGCGATCGGCCACCCGGCGGCGGCGCCGAAGGCACGGCCGGCCCGCTCGGCCGCGGAGTTCATCGAGGTGCGCTGAGGCGGACCGGCAACGGGTGGACAGCCGTCTCCGTCACGGCGGTGGCCGGCGCCGCCGCCGTGACGCCTCGGGCGCCGCTACGCCGCTAGAGCGCCGCGATGTTTCCGGGTGTCCGGCGGGGAGCCCGGCGGGGTGGCACGCGACCGCTGAGCAGGATCAGCCGGGCCGCGCGGTGGCGCTGGCCCGCGTAGGGGGCCAGGAGCTCCAGCATCGCCCCGTCGTCCGCCGTGCGGTCGCCCGCGAGCGCCCAGCCGACGATGCCCGGCAGGTGCAGGTCGCCCGTGGTGACCTCGTCCGGGGCTCCGTTGCTGCGCTGGACGGTCTCCGCGCTCGTCCACGGGCCGATGCCCGGGACCAGTTCCAGGCGCTTGCGGGCCGCCGGCGGTTCCATGTGCGCGGCCTCCTCCAGCCGGGCCGCCACCCGGGCCGCGCGGACGACCGTCGCCGAGCGCTTGCCGTCGACGTTCGCGCGGTGCCACTCCCAGGACGGGATCTGCGTCCACGTGCGAGCGTCCGGCATCGCGTACATGCCGTCGGGGGCGGGGCCCGGGGCCGGCTCGCCGTACTTCCGCACCAGCAGCCGCCAGGACCCGTAGGCCTCGTGGGTGGTGACCTTCTGTTCCAGGATCGACGGGATCAGCGACTCCAGGACCAGGCCGGTGCGGGTGAGGCGCAGGCCGGGGCGGCGGCGGTGGGTCGCCAGGAGCAGCTTGTGGCGGGGGACGAAGGCGGTCGGATCGTCCTCGGCGCCGAGGAGCGCCGGGAGGCGGTCCAGCAGCCAGGGCGCGCCCGGGCCCCAGGCCTCGGCCGCGGCCCGTCCCCCGTCGAGCCGGACCCGTAGGGTGCCGGGGCCGTCCGGGGTGCGGCTGACCCGCCAGACCGAACCGTCCCCGGTCACCCGGAAGGTGGGGTCGGCGGGGCCGCGGCGGAGCGGGCCGAGGGTGAGGCCGAGGTCCAGCGGGGCGTCCGAGGCGACGGGTACGGGTGCGGGAACGTGGCCGCCGCGGACCGTGGTGCGCGTGGTTCTGGGTGCGAAGCGGCCGGCCATGACCACGAGCGTAGCCGGGTGTCGCCGCGCGGGCCCCCGGGACGGAAGGACCGGTGCCCCGGCGCGGCCCTCGGGGGACGCCGTGCGCGTCCGACCCGACCCGACCCGACCCGACCCGACCCGACCCGACCCGACCCGACCCGACCCGCGGGGAACGGTGGAACGCCGGCGCGGTTACTGGTCCGAGGAGAAGCGGACCGCGCCCGCCGGCAGGGTGGCGTCGCACCAGACGCGGACGCCCTCGCGGAGTTCGTTGTCCGGGCCCACCTGGGCGCCGTCGCCTATGACGGCGCCGCTGACGACCGTACGGGCGCCGATGCGGGCACCCGCGCCGATCAGGGAGTCGGTGATCACCGCGCCGGGTTCCACGACCGCCCCGGCCAGCAGCGTGGAGCCGGCCACCCGGGCGCCTTCGCCGACCACCGCGTCCGCGCCGACGACCGTGCCGCCGGTCAGCTTGGCGTCGGGGGCGACCCGCGCCGACGGGAGGACCAGGCGGTCGCCGCAGCGGCCCGGGACCGCCGGGGAGGGGGCGCGACCGAGGACCAGGTCGGCGGAGCCGCGCACGAAGGCCTGCGGGGTGCCGAGGTCCAGCCAGTACGTGGAGTCGACCATGCCCTGGAGGTGGGCTCCGGAGGACAGGAGCTCCGGGAAGGTCTCCCGCTCGACGGAGACGGGCCGCCCGGTCGGGATGGTGTCGATGACCGAACGCCGGAAGACGTAGGCGCCCGCGTTGATCTGGTCGGTGACGATCTCCTCCGGCGTCTGCGGCTTCTCCAGGAAGGCCGTGACGCGCCCGGTGGAGTCCGTGGGGACGAGCCCGAAGGCGCGCGGGTCCTCGACGCGGGTGAGGTGCAGCGAGACGTCCGCGCCGGAGTCGGAGTGGGTGGCGACGAGGGCCTTGATGTCGAGCCCGGTGAGGATGTCCCCGTTGAAGATGAGGACCGGGTCGTCGGGGGCCGAGTGCAGCCGGGAGGCCACGTTGCGGATCGCTCCCCCGGTGCCGAGGGGTTCCTCCTCGGTGACGTACTCCAGGCTGAGGCCGAGCGAGGAGCCGTCACCGAAGTGCGGCTCGAAGACCTCGGCCAGGTAGGAGGTGGCGAGCACGATGTGCTCGACGCCGGCGGCGCGGGCACGGGCCAGCTGATGGGTCAGGAAGGGGACGCCCGCCGCCGGAACCATGGGCTTGGGCGTGTTGACCGTGAGGGGTCGCAGCCGTGTGCCCTTGCCACCGACCAGGAGGATCGCTTCTGTCACCTTGTCGTCTCTGCTTCCTGTTCGGGGCCGGTCAGCTCGCCCGTCTCGGTCGTCCGTGCGATATGACCGGTCAGTTTATGCAGATGGTTGCTTCCACGACCCCATCAACTCCTTCCCTGGTAATTCGCGGAGCTGGTGCGGGCGGTGCCGAGCTTGTCGTACAGACGGCCGCCGGGGCACTCCGTCGCGAATCCGTCGCGGTGTCCGGCGATGGTGTTGAACCGTACTTTGGTGCCCTTCTTGTAGAGGTTTCCACCCCCTGAGACCAGATACGCGGTCCCCTTGGGATTCACCCCGTGCAGCCCGAGCTTCCAGGCGGTCAGGCGCGCGACGGCGGTCAGGACGGCGGCCGGCGGGTTGGTGCTGGTGAAGGTGCCCAGGACGGCGATGCCCGTGCTGTCGTTGTTGAAGCCGAGGGTGTGCGCGCCGCGCACCGGCTTGGCCACGCCACCGGCCCTGCCCTCGTAGATGTTTCCGCACTTGTCGACGGCGAAGTTGTAGCCGATGTCCCGCCAGCCGCTGCTCTTGACGTGGTAGCGGTAGATGCTGCGCAGGACGGAGGGGGCCTGGCTGCAGGTGTAGTTGTTTCCGGTGGCGCTGTGGTGGACGAAGGCCGTCTTGATGGTCTTCGTGTAGACGAAGCCCGTCTCTCGGATCCGCTCGTCCGCCCCCCACCCCTTTCGGGTGATGATCTTGGGACGGGGGCCGATGTACGGCTGCGCCGCGGCGGACTGCACCGCCTCCTGCCCCGGCGTGGTGCGGAACGTGATCTCCGTCTCCTCCTTGGAGAGGGCCGGGATCCAGGCCTGGCCGTACGGGGCCAGTCGGTCGTTCGCCCCGGTCGCCCCCGCCGCGGCCGGGGCGACCGCACCGCGGATGCGGGGGGCGGCGGCTTCCGGCCCGTCCGCCGGGTCCTCGCCCGGGTCCACCAGCTCCAGCCGCAGGCCCGCCGGGAGGAGCTCCGCCCCCCGCACGCGGATCTCGACGCCGTCCGAATCCCCCACCCACAGCGGGGCCGTGGAGCCGCGGAGCGCCCGTGCGGAGCCCTCGGCACTGTCGGGGTCGGCCCCGTGGTCCTCGTTGTGGGTCTCGACGTCCTGCCAGTCCGACCAGGCTCCGTCGCCGGTGGCCCGGGTACGGACCTGCACGGTTCCGTGCAGCGGCACCGTCGGGTCGTCCCAGACGACTCCGACGAGCGAGAAGGGTCTGACGTCGCGTCGGGTGAGCCCCTGCTCGCCCGCGCGCGCACCGCCGGGCGCGCGCGTGGCGGTGCCGAGCGGCACCAGGGGCAACGACTGGGTGGCGCCCGGGAGGTCGGGGGCCGGGGGGAGCGCGGCGGCCGTCGGAAACACCGAGGCCGCTGCCGGTGCGGCGGGGGAAGCCGGCAGGACGAGCACCGCCGCGCAGGTGGCGGCGATCGAAGAGGCGAATGAGACACGCATGGGCCGATCGTGCGTATCTCCGCGCCGTTCCGCGCGTCGGGAGCACGCGTGGAAAGCGGCGGGCCACCGGTCCGACCGGAGGACGCCGTCACCGGTACGGCGGACCCCCGCGCAACCGCCCGCGTACGCTGTCCGGCGTGAACGCCAGCGACCGCACCCCCGCCGACCTGCTGCGATCCGCGCTCGCCGCGGACCCCGCACGCCCCTTGGTCACCTTCTACGACGACGCCACCGGTGAACGGGTGGAATTGTCCGTCGCCACCTTCGCCAATTGGGTGGCCAAGACGGCGAACCTGTTGCAGGGCGAGCTGTCCGCCGCCCCCGGCGACCGGCTCGCACTGTTGCTGCCCGCGCACTGGCAGAGCGCGGTCTGGCTGCTCGCCTGCGCGTCCGTGGGGGTGACCGCGGAAATCGGCGGGGACCCCGCGGACGCCGACCTGGTGGTCGCGGGGCCGGACGCCCTCGATGCGGGGCTCGCCTGCTCCGGGGAGCGGATCGCGCTCTCCCTGGCTCCGTTGGGCCGCCGCTTCCCCGTCGCGCCCGCCGGATACGCGGACTACGCGGTGGAGGTGCCGGGCCAGGGCGACCGCTTCGCCCCGTTCGTACCGGTCGACCCGGAGGCCCCGGCCCTCGTCGTCGACGGTGGGGAACACAGCGCCGCGCAGCTCGTCGAACGGGCCCGGGCGGACGCGGCAGCCCTCGGGCTCGCTCCCGGCTCCCGGCTGCTCTCCGGGCTCGGCTACGGGGACTGGCAGGGGCTCTCTGCGGGGTTGTACGCCCCCCTCGCGGCCGGCGGCTCGGTGGTGCTGTGCCGCAACCTGGACGCCCTCGACGCCGAGGGGCTGGAGAAGCGGGTGGAGAGCGAGCGGGTGACGCACACCGCCCGCTGAGGCGGCTTCCCCGGCCCGTGCGCGCCCCCGTCCGGTGCGCACTCCGGCCCGTGCCTCCTCCCGCGCCAGTGGCCGGGCACCGTTCCGTCGGGTTCCGGCGCCCGGGCCGCCCCGCACCCGCCGGGCGTCGGTTCCCCCCGTTCGGCCCATCGACCCGCCGGGTTCCGGGGTCCGTGCACCGACTCCGGTACATGATCGGCCGGGGGGAGTCCCCTCCTTCCGCACAACCATGCGTCGGGTTCGGCCGTCTCCTGCTACGACCGGTGAACGCCCGACGTGCCGCCGATGCCCCGAAGGACGGACCCAGACGTGACGGACCGTGCAGGCACGCCCGCCGAGCCGGATCCCCCGGCAACGGAAGACGCGGCGACCGAGCAGCCGGAGGAGCCGCGCCGGCACCACTGGCTGCGTTGGGCCGCGCTCGGCGTCGCGGTCGTCGTGTTGGTCTCCGCCGGGGTCGGCTGGTGGTTCTACCGGAAGCTCGACGGCAACATCACCACGGACACCACCGCCGCCGCCGAGCTGGAGCGGTACGCCACGGAGCGCCCGCCGGCGAGCGCCTCGACCGCCCTGAACGTCCTGCTCATCGGCTCGGACACCCGGGCCGGCGACGGGAACGGCAAGTACGGCAGGGACGAGGGGACCCAACGCTCCGACACGACGATCCTGCTGCACCTCGCGGCGGGGAAGACCAGTGCGACCGCGGTCTCGCTCCCCCGCGACCTGATGGTGACGATCCCGAGTTGCGGCAAGGCGGACGGGACCCGGACCCGGGAACAGTTCGCGCAGTTCAACTGGGCCTTCGAGTTCGGCGGTACGGCGTGCACGATCCGCACCGTCGAGAAGCTGACCGGGATCCGGGTCGACCACCACATGGTGATCGACTTCCGGGGCTTCAAGCGGATGGTGGACGCCGTGGGCGGGGTGGAGGTCTGTCTGAAGGAGCCCGTGGACGACCGGGACGCGAAGCTGAAGCTGCCCGCGGGCCGTCAGACGCTCCACGGGGAGCAGGCCCTCGGCTTCGTACGGGCCCGCAAGTCGCTCGGGAACGGCAGCGACACGGAACGCATGGACCGCCAGCAGCAGTTCCTCGGAGCGCTCGTCAACAAGGTCCAGAGCAACGGGGTGCTGCTCAACCCGACCAAGCTGTACCCGGTCCTGGACGCGGCCACGAAGGCGATCACCACGGACCCGGGGCTCGACTCGCTGCGGGAGCTGTACGACCTGGCGCGGGCGATGCGTTCCGTCCCGACGGAAAAGGTGCAATTCCTCACGGTGCCGCGGCGGGCCTACCGGTACAACCCCAACCGGGACGAATTGGTGCAACCCGCAGCGAGCGCCCTCTTCAAGCAACTCCGCGAGGACAAACCGGTCCTGGTGACGCCCGAGGCCGACAAGAAGGACAACGGCCGGGAAACGGACGGGAAGCCCGACGACGCGGACGCTCCGACTCCCTCCACGACGCCCACCTTCACGGGCCGGAACGCGGCGGAAGGGGTGTGTGAGTAAAGCGTGGCCCAAGGGAGACACGGAGAGCGATGAGGTTTGAGCAAATTGCCCGGTTGTAAGGGGCGTGGAATTTGTCACTGACGTCGCCCCGCGCTGAACTGGGCGGATACTGTGACGCGATCCGGTGCACGCAGACCGCGTGGTCGCACCACCAAGGATCGAACGACCGAGAGAGCGGCGCCCTGTGGGGGGAGGCGCCTCGCGCGGCACCGACGGAGGACTCGAGTAACCGTGGATGCGCACAGCCGTGGGCGGGCGGACGAGATCGACCCCGCCGACCAGTGGGTCCTCAACCCACATACGGGCAACTACGAGCTGCGACTGGACCACTCCGCTGCGCAGCAGCAGGAGCCGGTACGCGCACGGAGAACCGCCGGAGCCCCAACCACCGGCACGCCGACCGAGGCTCCCGTCCCCGGCCAGCGTCGCCGTCGGGCGCCCGAGCGGCCCGCCGCCGACCAGGTCCCGCCCCAGAGTCGCCGCAAGCGCAAGCAGGGCGCGAGCCGCAAGAAGAAGGTCCTGCTCTGGACCGGCGGCACGATGGCGTTCGTGCTGGTGGGTGGCGCCGCGGGCGCGTACATGCTCTACAACAAGCTCAACAACAACCTCGACGTCGTCGACGTCGTCGGAAAGGACGCCAACTCCGGCTTCGCCAAGGGCAAGGCGTTCAACATCCTGCTGATCGGCACCGACAAGCGGACCGGTGAGGGCAACTCCGGCTACGGCGACAAGGACAGTCCGGGCCACGCCGACACCACGATCCTCTTCCACGTCTCCAAGGACCGGACGAACGCCACGGCGCTCTCCATCCCGCGCGACATGAAGACCGACATCCCCGAGTGCGAGACGCGCCAGCCCGACCAGACCGTCAAGACGATCCCCGCCGAAACGGACGTCCGGTTCAACGTGAGCCTCGGCCAGAACGGGCGCGACCCCGGCTGCGTCATGCGCACGGTCGAAGAACTGGCCGGCGTGCAGATCGACCACTTCATGATGGCCGACTTCAACGCCGTCAAGGAGATGACCACGGCCGTCGGCGGAGTCAAGGTCTGCGTGGAGAAGGCCGTCGACGACCCGAAGTCCCATCTGAAGCTCCCCGCCGGCGAATCGATCGTCCAGGGCGAACAGGCCCTCGCCTTCGTCCGCACCCGGCACAGCTTCGGCAACGAGAGCGACCTGGACCGCATCAAGGTCCAGCAACAGTTCCTCAGCTCGATGATCCGCCAGATGAAGTCGGACGAGACGCTGACGAACCCGACCAAGCTGTACAGCCTCGCCAACGCGGCGACGAACGCACTCACCGTCGACTCGGGCATAGGCTCCCTCACCAAGCTCCAGGACCTGGCCCGCGAGCTGTCGTCGATCGACACCAGGAACATCGCGTTCACCACCCTTCCGGTCATCGACAACCCCGCCGAGAAGGTCAGGGCGACGGTCGTCCCGGACCCGGTCCGGGCACCGCAGCTGTTCGCGATGATCCAGTCCGACACCTCGCTCACCGAGGTGAAGAAGAAGGAGCAGGACGCCAAGAACGCCCAGGCGGCGCTCCTCAAGGGGGCCCGGTCCACCGCGGCCGAGGTGCGCGTCGACGTCTACAACGGCAGCGGCATCCAGGGGGGGGCCCAGGCGACCATCCTCTGGCTGCAGAACGAGCAGGGCGTCAACCGCTCCACCAACAAGAGCAACGCCCCCGAGCGGGCGGCGAAGACCACGCTCACCTATGCACCGAACCAAGCCGATCAGGCCCGCAAACTCGCGGACATGATGGGACTGCCGGCCACGGCCCTCAAGCCGGGCACTCAGGACGCCGGGGAGTTCGAGCCCATGACGCTCGTCCTCGGCGCCGACTTCAAGGGCGCGGGGGTGCCCATCACCGGACCGGCGAAGGCGCCGGAAAATCTGGAGAAGGTAGCAGCTGACAAACAGGTGTGTGCCAAGTAGCCCCGAAAAGAGGGGGACTTGACACACTCCTGCCTGACGAGGGGACCTGGGGTGGGACAGAGCAGCGTGCGCGGGGAGAAAACGCGGGGGCGCGTTCCGCGCGCCCGTGAACTCGGCTGGGACGACGACCCGCACGGCGCCGGAGAAGCGACCGGCACGGGCGGCGGAGCCCCCGAGAAGAACTCCGCGGGGGTCGACCCGGCCCCCGCGCCCCGCGCCCCGCGCCGGCGCGGCGGGGGCAAGGGGCCGGGTGACGACGACGCCGGGGGCGGTAGGGGCGCAAGGGGTCGCGCCGCCGCCCGCCGGCGCGCCAAGAAGACCGGCAAACGCAGGGTGCTGCGCTGGATGGCGATCACGCTGTCGGTGCTGATACTCGGCACGGCCGGCGCCGGATACCTGTACTACGAGCACCTCAACGGCAACATCCGCAGCGGCGGGCGGGCGGGCGGCGACAGCGGCGTGCAGAAGGCCGCGCCGAACGCGCTCGGCAACACCCCGCTGAACATCCTGCTGATCGGCTCCGACAGCCGGGAAGACCCGAAGAACGTCGCGCTGGGCGGGGGCAAGGACCTCCGCAACAACAAGCCCCTGGCCGACGTGCAGATGCTGCTGCACGTCTCGGCGGACCGCAAGAACGCCTCGGTGGTGTCCATCCCGCGCGACACGGTCGTCCCCATCCCCCAGTGCACGAGCGACGACGGCAGCGAGACCTACCCGGCGACCACCAACCAGCCGATCAACGAGACGCTGGGACGCGGCGGTCCCGGCTGCACCCTCACCACCTGGGAGAGCCTCACCGGGGTCTACATCGACCACTGGGTCATGCTCGACTTCGCGGGCGTGGTGGCCATGGCCGACGCTATCGGCGGCGTCCCGGTCTGCGTGAAGAGCGGGGTGAGCGACCATCCGACGCCGCTGCAGCCCGGTGGTTCCGGTCTGAAGCTGCCCGAGGGGACGACCGAGATCAAGGGCGAGCAGGCGCTCCAGTGGCTGCGCACCCGGCATGCCTTCGGCAGCGACCAGAACCGGGCCAAGGCCCAGCACATGTACATGAACGGCATGGTCGAGCGGCTCCAGCAGCAGAACGCCTGGACCGACACCGGACGCCTCATGGGCCTGGCGGACACCGCCACCAAGGCGCTCCAGGTCTCCGACGAACTCAACACCGTCAAGAGCCTCTTCGACCTGTCGATGCAGCTCAAGAACGTGAAGCTGGACCGCCTCACCACGGCGAACATACCGACGGCCCCGTGGCCGCAGGACGAGAACAAGAACGTCCTGGTCAAGAGCTCGGCCGACAAGATGTTCGCGATGCTCCGCGATGACGTCGCCTTCGACAAGAACGGCAACCCGGCCGACGCGAAGCCGCAGTCGACGGCCTCGGCGGAGCCGAAGGCCACCGCAGAGGCGCCGGGCACGCTCTCCGTGACGGTCCTCAACGGCACCGGGAGCGACGGCGAGCCCGCGGCCGAGGGCCGTGCCCGCACCGTCTCCGAGATCCTCCGGGGCAAGGGCTTCACCCGGGCGGAACCCTCCCACGGGGAGGCCAGCCGCAAGGACACCGTGGTCAGCTACCCCAAGGCCGCCGGCGAGCAGGGCAAGGCGAACGCCCAGTCCGTGGCCAAGGCGCTCGGACTGCCCGACTCGGCCGTTCGGGTCGACCTGAAGGCCGAGGGCGTCACCCTCGTCGTCGGCGCCGACTGGCGCGAGGGCACGGTCTACGAGAAGCCGGCCCACGAGGAGGGCGACCTGCCGGACGGCGCGCAGGTCCTCCGTGGCAGCGACAAGGACTGCATGACCGTCTTCGACCCCTACAAGTGGGACGGGAAGAGCTGACCGCGCCGCCCCGCGACACACGGCGACGGCCGGACCCCTCGGAAGG
>NZ_JBHYMF010000181.1:0-13702 GCF_042742855.1 Streptomyces sp. NPDC058877
CGACCAGACACCTCTGGTCGGAGCCGCAGTCGTGTCCGGGGTCAGTTTCCGGCGAGCAGGCGTGCCTGCCGGGCCTGGACGAGACCGCGCCAGGCGGAGCGGACGTCGTCCTCACTGCGGGTCCAGCGGACGGTCGAGGGCCCTGGGAGAGGGAGGCAGGCCATGAAGTGGGCGATGTCGGTGAAGTAGGCGAAGTCGCCGGTGGCGGTGAGCGTGCGGAGCCGGCCGATGGCGGCGGCCAGGTCTGGGTCCTCGCCGCGGACGGCGTGGTGGAAGGCGAGAGCGAGCTCCACGAACCGGTGGAGGAAGGGGAGCCCCGCGGTGTCGATGTCGGTCCGCAGCCTCTCGGCGCGGGCGGTGACGTCGCGGTCGCGGGTTCCGGCATCCTTGATCAGGGCGACGACCTGGGCGAGGAGGGTGTTGGAGCGCTAGTCGAGCCCGGCGAGGAGCTGGTGGGCGAGCGCGAGCTCGTCGGCGGCCCGGTCGGGGTCGGCGAAGGAGACGGCCAGCGCGAGGCGGACCTGCATCATGGCGCGCTCGCCTACGGCGCCGTGCTGTTCGGCTTCGGCGCGGCCGGCTTCGAAGGCGTGAATGGCAGCCGCGGTGTTGGCGTGGGACCAGTGGATGTCGCCGAGGACGCGGTGGTGGCGGCCCTTCCAGCCCAGGGTGGGGACGGCGGCCAGGGCAGTGGGGAAGTCGCCGGCAAGGCGGGCCAGGTTGGCGAGCGCCCGGCGGGCCTTGACGGCGAGGCGGCCGCCCGTGTCGGCGACCTGCTGCATGCCGGTGTGGGCGGCGTCGTTCTGGCTGAGGTCCTTGTGTGCCTTGGCCCGGTAGTAGAGGGCCATCTCGGTCAGTTCGGCGGGCAGCAGGCCGGTGTCCAGGACGGCGGTGAGACGGTCGGCGGTGCGCTGGCGGTGCTCGCGCTGGCGGCGGGCGATCGCGGTGAGCAGCTCGGCCACGGCATCGGCCGCAGTGTCCGGGGCCCCGGTGTCGGTGGTGGGCGGGGTGAGGGGTTCCCAGACGGAGTCGTCGGTGTAGACGAAGGCGGCCTCGATGAGCCAGCCCAGGCCGGTCAGGCGGTGGTCGCGGGCCAGGCGCAGGTCCTGGCGCATGCACGCGACGAGGAGCATCCGGCTGGGGGGCGAGGGCCGCGGCCTTCGTCCACTGGTCGCCCAGGGCGGCCAGGGCGCGGTCGGCGGCCTGGTGCCAGTCGGCGGGGGTCCAGCGGTCGTCGCTGTGTTCGTCCTCTTGTACGGCGCTGCGGATCGCGCGGTGCAGGTGGTAGGGCCACAGGGCGTAGGGGTCCTCGGTGACCAGGGGCCGCTCGACCAGGCGGCGGGCCGGGGCCTGCTGGGCGAGGCCGGCCGTTCGGGTGGCGAGGTCGAGGTCGAAGGCGTCCAGCAGGGCGACGCTGCGCAGCAGGTGGCGTTCTTCGGGGGTGAGGTCAGACAGGGTGCGGGCGAGGAGGGCGGGGAAGGTGCAGTCGAAGTCGGCCGCGGTGGGGGTGCGGCCGGTGCGGCGGATCTCCAGGAAGCGGCTCACGGCGAGGTCGAGGTGGAGGGGCAGGCCGTGGGAGCGGGCGGTGATCGCGGCCCGGATGTCGGCGGCGATGAGGGGCCGGTCGTCGTGGACCAGGCGGCGGGCGAGGTGGGTCTCGCAGTCTTCGGGGGAGAGGTCGCCGATCAGGAACTGCCGGGCGCCGGTGCCGGATGTGCGGGGCGGCGGGACGGTCAGGGAGGAGGGGGCGGTGGCCAGGCCGGGCCAGACGGTGAGGCCGGTCCAGTCGAGCTGGCCGTGGAGGGCGGGGTCGGCCCACTGCAGGCGGCTGCGGCCGCCGATGACGAAGAAGACGTTTGGCATGAGCCAGACCAGGCGCTGCAGCAGCCGCTCGAAGTCCCGGTGACGGTCTGCGGTGTCCTCGAAGGTGTCCAGCAGGACCATCGGGACGGTGCGCTTCTTCGCGGGCAGCCGACTCAAGTCCCAGGCCAGCAGATGCGGGTAGTAGGACAGCGCCTCCAGGTCAGGGGTGGCCTCCAGCAGGGCTGCCGTGCGCGTGGCGCCGGCCAGGGCCTGGGCGCGTTCGTGGCGCTCGCGCAGCGCGTTGACCAGCGCCGAGGTGAGCTGTCCGGCGGCCGATCCGACCATGCCGGGCAAAGCCAGGGCGGCGGCGACCTCCCCCGCCCCGGCCTGCAGTTGCTGGGGCAGCAGTTCCGTGAACTTCCCGGCCAGGCCGGACCGCCGGATGTACTCGTCCAGCGGCTCGCCAGGGTGGACGTGCTCCCAGTAGTGCCGCAGCGCCACGTCGAAGGAGGGCATCGGCCGGCCCAGGGCCCCGGCGAGCGCGAGGCGGATCGTCAGGATGACGCGCTCGAAGTCAGAGCCGGTCGACGCGGCCCTGGACAGGTCGATGCGGATGGGCAGGACCCGCTCGGTCCAGGTGGGGGCGCCCCACTGCTCGGGGCGGTGCTCGGCGGCTATGAGCGCGGCCTCGATCTTGCGGAGCAGGGTCGACTTACCGACACCGCCCACGCCGTGGAAGACGATCACGTTGCTGCGGGGGGCTTCGAGGTCCTCCACGTCGACGGACCGGTCGGCGATGTGGCGCAGGTGTTCCTCCAGCGCGGCGGCCACCAGGACCCACTGGTTATGCCGGTCGGTGAAGGCCTCCGCGACGTCGAACGACGACGGGTCGTTGGAGCTGAACAGCGCACGCAGGTATCACGTCCCGATCCGCGGAGGACACCCCTTTGTCAGAGCATGTGAGCCCCGAGGCCGCCGAGCACTTCGTTCAGCAGGTGACCCTCTGGTACTCGGAACAGATCATGAAGGAGCAGCGCGCAGCAGGCGGGGCCGACCCGGAGCGCCTCAAGACCCTGAAGGACGGGCTGGCGGCGTGCGCTGCTGACCTGGAGACACTCGAGGACGCCGGCCCCGAGGAAGTGGACGAGATCGCAGCCCGTTACGCGGCCCTCGCCCAGGAGCTGGAGGGCCAGTAGCCGCTGCCCATCCGGACAGGCAGCAGGGCCGGGGTGATCGTGGAGGCGAGGGCGCGCGGCTGGAGGTGGGTGGGCATCAGCGGCCAGGCCAGCGCGGCGATCTCGACAAGGTCGGACCGGTACTGCGGCAGCTCGCCTTTCAGGCGCTGGAGGGTGGCCAGGAGGCGGGCGGCTTCGGCGGTCGTGTAGGGGCGGTGCTGCTCGGCCTCCAGGACGTCCCCGCCCCGGGCCGGCTTCCTCCAGGCGCCGTCCGGAGTCCGTTCGTTGCGGTACAGCGCGGTCAGGTCCCTGCGGATGACCGAGACGCAGTGCACGTACGGCGAGGCTTCGGCCGCGCGGACCACGGCGGGCACGATGTCGAAGGTTCTGGTGTGGGCGGCGGCCGCGGTGAAGCGGGGCGCAACGCCCATGCGGGCCACCTCGGCGCACCGGGTCGCGGTCCCCAGACGGCTGTCCGCGGCCCGCGCCCCGATCACCACCAGCTCCACACGGCGGCCCGCCCGGTGGTCGCGGCGCGCGCTGCCCAGGAAGTGGTCGATGCTGTCCGGGGCGATCTCGATAAGCATGTCCCCGCGGCGGGCCCGGACGTGGGCTTCGGCCATCTCCTGCCAGGCCCGGTAGTCGGCCTGGATCCGCGCCGACGCGCTACGTGGCTCCTCCTGGAGGAGCTGGCGGTAGTCGGGGTGCAGCGACTTGAACAGGCCGCCCTCGATCCGGGTGGGACGGCGCACGCGCAGCGCACGGCGCAGGGCACGCGCGGTGTGGGACTTCCCCGACCCTTGCGGACCCATCACGTAGAGGGTGACCGGGTCGTCCTGCGACGTGATGACGCCCAGGAACATGGGGACGATCAGCTCGTCGAAAACCCACCGGTGCTCGCCGGCGGACAGGCGGTGGTAGTCGACCCCGGGCGGCACGGTGAGCGGCTGGGCCTGCCTTCGCACCGGTTCGGCCAGCGCGAAGGCGCGTTCCAGCCCTCCGGCGACCGCGAGGCGACGCTCCGGGGCGAGGACCGCCGGGTGTAAGCGCTGCTCCGTGCTGGTCAGGCAGCGCCGGAACCGCCAGGTCTCCGGCGCGGTCCATGGCCGGCCCCACTCCGCCGTCAGCGCCTCGGGAGCGCCCTCATCCTCGTTCCAGGTGGTTCCGTCCGCGGTGAGCTCGTTGCGGTACAGCACGTGAAGGCCGCGGCGCACCACCATGACCTGGTCCGCCAGCCGCCCGGCTTCGACGGCCTGAAGGAACAGGGGCAGGTTGCGCGTGCACTTCTCGAGGTTGCCCCAGGACACGGACCGTCCCACGCCCTGCTCGTCGACCTGCGTCAGGTACCGGTCCAGCCCGCTGAGCTGCGCTTCGGCCTCCGCGACGGCGAGCGCCACCAGTTCGACGCGGTAGCCGTCCGCACGGTAGCCGCGGGCTTTCGCGCACGCCTCATCGACGTCGGCGACCGGCTCTTCGAGCACCACGTCGAAGCGCCGGCTCCGGGCGTACGCCTCGACCTCGGCCTGCCACCGCAGGACGTCCGGGCGCACCCGTACCCCTGCGGTGCGGTCATCGGCGCGCATGAGGCCTGCGTAGTGGGGGTGGGCCTTCTTATAAAGGTCGCGGCCGATCAGCACTGCGCCACCCCGGCGGCCGAGGACCTCCAGCAGGAGGTCGCACAGCGCGGACTTGCCGCTGCCCGCCGGTCCCGCGACGACGATGACCACCGGCTGGTCCTGCGGGACGGCGTCCTGGGTCCAGGCCGGCAGGATCTGCGAGGCCAGGATCGCTTCGTGCTGGTCCTCGGCCAACTCGACGGGAACGATGTCCTCGTCTCTCATCACCGTTGCGCTGCCCTCTCCTGCGGCCTTCTGCCTGATCCGGTCGGTGTGCCCTCCTTCGTGCCGTGCTCGGATTCGCACCGGGCCCGGCATGAAGGAGAGGGGGAGTGTTACTGGGCGTCGAGCCGACTGCGCAGCTTGTCGAGGGTGACTCCCTCGCGGGTCTGCCACAGGGTCCACCCGTTGATGATGTTGCCCGTGACTGCCTCGGCGGCCTTGGAGGGCGAGGGGAACGTCGAGGAGTGGCCGTCGACGATCAGCTGGCCGTCGGCGGTCACGACCGCGCGGCCCGACCGGTTCGCGCGGCGCTGGTGGAAGGTCAGCTCGGTGCCCGCTTCGAGGAATCCGGCCTGCATCAGGGCGGCGAGGGGCCCGTGCGGGACAACGGTGGCCGCCTCGGAGGAGGGTTCGCCTCCTCCGAGGGTCAGGGTGACGTGGATGGTGTCGTCGTTGCTCGCGCTGGCGAGGCTCGCGATGACCGCGGGGTTGAAGTGGATGCTGAGGGTGGCCATGAGCACTCCTGCCGGTAACGGCCCGAAGGCCAAATCGCTCGCTTTCGCTTCGATCTTAAGCAGTGCAAGCAACTCGTGTCAACTTCGATTGTGAGTGATTCAGCAGACTTTCAGAGGCCCCGGGGTGCGGCTCCATTGCGGACGTCAGCGCGAAGTGTCGCTTCACTCGCCAGAGTGCATGTACGCGATACGTACGCTATTCGTACGCGGAACGTACGCTTCATGGGGTAGAGTGTTGCTCAGGAGGTGTTCCATGTCCGAGTTGTTCGACGCGGTCGACGCCCTGCTCGCGTCCCGCGCCACGCTGCCGCCGCCGGCGGAGCGCAAGCGGCTGCGTGCCGCGCACGGCCTGACGATCGATGAGGTGGCCACCGCGCTGAAGGTGCGGCGGGCCACGGTGTCCGGCTGGGAGTCCGGCAAGACCGAGCCCCGCCCGCCCGAGCGCGACGCCTACGCCCGGCTGCTGGACAAGCTCGCGGAGCTCTACCCCGCCGCCCCAGCCGACACGGCCGCGCCCGCACCCGTCGCCGACGCTGCGGTGCCGACGACGTTCACCGCCGCGCCCGCACCGGCGGAAGCACGGACTCTGTCCACAGGGGAGGCATCCGAGGCTGCGGTCATGACTGCAACCGAGAACACCCAGACCCCCACCCCTGCTCCCGTCGCCACTGCTCCGGCCGCCACTGCTCCGGCCGCCGCGACCCGTCCGGCGCACACCACCAGGCCGACGTCGTCGCGCCGCCCGGGTGCGAAGAAGGCGGCCCCGGCCGGCACCCCGGCGGGCGATACCGATCCACGGTTCGAGAACGGGCCACTCGCGGTCGTCGACGTGGAGGACGGCAAGGTGCTGGCGTACTGCACCGGCGGCCTGGTCCTGGACGTGCCCGCCAAGAGCATCCCGGCCCTGGTCGACTGGACGCTGCGCGAGGCCAAGCTCGGGGCGCCGAAGCTGTCAGGGCCGGGCAAGGACGCCGACCCGCTGATCGTGCTCACCGAGGCCGCGTGCGAGCGCTACGGCCTCCCGGTCACGCTCACGGCGGAGGAGAAGGACGCCGGGCGGATCCCGGAGGGCCACAAGGTCATCAAGCAGCTGGTCCGCGCGGAGTGGAAGCTGACGAAGAGGGGCTTCGGGCCGTGGGCGAGGATCTACCGCCCCGCCACCGGCTCGGAGCGGGCCTGCGTACAGCTGTGCATCCCCTCGTGGAACGCGCTGGACGCCCGGTTCTGGGGCACCGCCGGGCAGCTGCCGCCGGCGGAACTCGCCCGCGTCCTGGGCGTGTACGCGTCGCGGGTGATGACGCCGCGCGGCTCCACGGCCGTGACCGGCCTGGAGCTGATGACCGTGCTGCACCCGCCGACCCGGGCCTCCGAGCCGGACGCCGACGGCAAGCGGCACTCCGAGCACAACCCCGGGTCGCTGGGCAAGGACGCCATCGACCCGATGAACTTCCCGCCCTGCGAGGTCCCCGACGGCCACCCGGTCCTCAAGCACCTGCCCCGGTTCCACGTGCGCGGCCCCGGCGAGAAGCTGTTCGAAGAGGCGTACGACTGGGCGCGGCCGATGACCGACGCGGAGTGCACCCTGCGCCACCTGGTCGGCATCGACGTCAACATGGCCTTCGCCGCCGGCGCGAACGGTCTGATCGTCGGCCTCGGTGAGGCAACACACGTCAAGAACCCCGTGTTCGACCCGAAGCTGCCCGGCTCGTGGCTGGTCGACCTCTCCCACGTCGACCTGTCCCGCGTGAAGGTCGGCAAGGAGTGGGTGGACCTGGACGGCAGCCTGCTGCCCTCCCCGTTCACGCCGAAGGGCGAGCGTCCGGAAGGCCCGGCCTGGTACGCCACGCCCACCGTCGCCTACGCGGCGGAACTCGGCTACGAGGTGCGCCCCATCGAGGCGTGGGTGCGGTACGACAACGGCCGCTACCTGGACGGCTGGTACCAGCGGCTGCGCGACGCCTACCTGGCCACGATGGCCGACCTGCGCGTCGACGCCGACCTGTCGCCGGAGGACTTCCTGACGGCGATGGACGGCTACAAGGACCGCGACCCGGAGCTGGGAATCGTCATCACGGCGATCAAGGCCACCGTGAAGGGCGGTCTGGGCAAACTGCGCGAGCGCCCCCGCGGTGAGGGCTGGAAGCCCGGCGAGCCGTGGCGCGCGCTGTCCCGGCCGACGTGGCGGCCGGACATCCGGGCGGCGGTCATCTCCCGCACCCGGATCAACCTGCACCGCAAGATCGTGAAGCACGCCGCGTTCACCGGCCAGTACCCGATCGCGATCCTGTCCGACTGCGTCGTCTACGCCGCGAACGGACCGAGCCCGCTGGACTTCCTGCCCTACCGGGAGGGCAAGCCGCTGCCCGGCGGGTTCAAGCTCGGCATCAACCCCGGCCTGGTCAAGCACGAGGGCACCCAGTCCGTCCTGTGGGGCGAGGAGGTCCGCGAGCGGTTCAACGCCCCGGAGCTCAACCTCGCCCGGTACATCAAGGACGGCACCGTCACCGACGTCGACAACGGAGAGTAGGAGTAGGCCACAATGAGCCTGTTCGGGGACGGCCTGGAAGCCGCGGTGCAGAAGGCGTTCACGCGCCCGGCGCCCAAGAGCGCGGGCGCGCAGATGCGCTACCTGGTCAAGCAGATGAAGGGCAGCACCAAGGCGGTGGCTCAGATGCTGCGGGTCTCCCAGCGCACCGTGGAGCGGTACGTGAAGGACCAGATCAAAAAGCCCCGCCCGGACCTCGCCGCGCGACTGGAGCGCGAGGTGAAGAAACGCTGGCAGCCACAGATCCGGGCCAAGGCCAGGGCGAAAGCGGCATCTACGGGCGGCATCGTCATCGACGCCCGCGCCCGCATGGGCTACCACGCGCCGATCGGGTCGACGGACGAGTCCCGCATCCGGCACCTGACCGTCGCCCTGCCCCCGCAGTACGCCGCCCGCCTCTTCGACGCCCAGGAGGCCGGCGCCACCGAAGCCCAGCTCCAGCAGATCGCGGCCGAAGGACTCAAGGAGGTCTACTTCCAGGACGGCGGCCGCCGTGCCGGCTCCCTGGAAGAGGTCCGGTTCACCGACATCGAGCACCTCGAATTCGACCTCTGACAAGCCGCGCCCCGAACAGCCCGGGAGCCCCAGACCGCTGATGGTCCGGGGCTCCCGCGTACCCGCGCGCGTGATGGACGCGTCGGGTGGGTGTTCATGCCGGCGGCGACACCAGCTTGGCAGCGCCGGGATCCACGTCGGGGGCGCAGGCGAGGGTCGGCAGGTCGTGATCAAGCAGCCCGTTCATCGCGATGGCGGCCCGGCTGAGCTGGTGCGCCCCCTGAACGGACTGTCCTTCGGCGACGGCGGCGTAGAACCGGGCCGCGTAGGTGATGGCGTCCACGTCTCCGATGGTGTCGGACATGCCGATGGCGAACGGGACGGTGTCGATGAGGTTCGCAGTCTGAGGCGCGGAGTTGCAGGAGTTGAGCAGGACAAGCAGCGGTTTGTCATCGACGGCCGCGATCGCCTGCGCGAAGGCGCCAGCACCGACCTCGGCTCCGTCGTGGAAGTCGTCCTCGTCCTTCTCGAAGAAGAGCAGGTCCTGTGCGCTGTGGCCGGAGAAGTGCACGATGTGCGGCCGGAAGCGAGGCAGGGCGTCCAGAAACACATCGGCGGTCGCGGCTGGATGAGCGTCGAGCTCGATCAGGTCTCGATGCGTGGCGCTCTGGACCGCCGCCCGGATTCTCTGCTGCTCCCGACCGATACGAAGGTCGCCATCGGAAGCGGCACCCAGGAGGAGTACCCGCAGCTTTTCCGGCTTCGGAGCCCGCAGTTCCTTCAGCACCGTACGCACCTGTCCTTCCGCCGTCGACAGACGGCTCTCGATCTGGGCCTGCTCAGCAGCAACGCGGCGCTCGGCCTGTTGCTGTTCGCGCTGACGGATCTCCTCGGCGGCGGACCTTTCGGCCTGCTCCGCCTTGGCGAGCTTCGCCGACAGGTCCGCCGCCTCCTTGCTGAGCTTGGCCACCCTCGCGCTCCAGGTGCCTGCCTCGCGGCCCGCCTTGTTCGCCTCGCTCTCGTGCCGCTGAGCGTTGCGCAGCTTGGACGACCGGGTCGTAGCGCTCTTCGCCTTCGCTGCGGCCGTCCGCTCCTTTGCGGCCTTACCGCGCCTGTCGGCCTCCTTCTTGCGGTACTCGCCGACCTTCTTCTCCGCGTCGGCGCGCGCCTTGTTCTTCCTGCCCAACTGGTTCCGGTAGTAGCTGGAGTTCATCGTCGTACCCCTCCGTATTCCCTCGCAGGCTACGCCCCGGCTCGGACATCGCCCCGCGCCTGGAGGTGTCC
Source organism: Streptomyces sp. NPDC058877 (assembly GCF_042742855.1). Lineage (NCBI taxonomy): Bacteria > Bacillati > Actinomycetota > Actinomycetes > Kitasatosporales > Streptomycetaceae > Streptomyces > Streptomyces sp. NPDC058877. The sequence goes on from NZ_JBHYMF010000181.1 coordinate 9,653, forward strand.
AGCGGATCGTGCTGGGCCAGGCGGCACGGCCCGCGAGCGGGGGTGACATCACGGCTGGAGCGTCGTGTCCGGCGTTGAGCGGCGAGGCCCCGGTACGACGGCGCCGGCCTGCCCGGCGGCCAGCGACTGGTCGACGAACTCCCGCACGAGCATCGTCGTCTCAGCGACCGTGACGTCCTTCGTCCACGCCCCCTTGTGCCACCAGCAGGACAGCTCGAAGCGGTACACGCCATGGGCGAGCTTCACGTCCTCGATCCAGGGCACATGCCTGCACCGGCGGGTGCGGATGATGTGGCGCTCGGTCGCCTCCACGTGCATCCGGGCGAGGGCGGCGTGGTACCGGGCGGGCAGGGTGCGCCGTTCCAGACAGCCGCGGCACTCCAGCAGGTGCAGGGCGGCGCCCTCCTTGTTCTGCAGGAAGGAGTGCGCGGTGCTCTTCCCCTCGTAGGTGTTGCAGCTGCCGCACAACGGGCCGCGGACCAGGCCGTGGTCGTGGCAGTGATCCCAGACCGCCGCCCGGGACTCCGAGCACAGGCGACACAGGTAGCCGTCAGCTCGGGTGCTGCGCGTGCGGGCCGACTCGTACAGCACGCCGCGCAGGTGGCCGGTGTACCGCTGGAAGGTGGCGCCGGAGCACGGCGGGCACAAGGTGACATAGCCGAGAGGGCCTGGAGTGCGCCAGGCACCCCAGCGCGGGCCCTGGGCGTGGCAACGACTGCAGACTCGGGCACGGGCGACCAGGTCCTCCGCCACCTGCTCCCAACGATCAAGGAGCTCGGCGTAGGCCCTCGGCAGGAACAGGCTGCCGCCGGAGCAGGTCATCAGCTCCAGCGGCCGGGTGTTGGCGATGTTCTGCCGGCGGTCGCTGTATGCCGCGGTGAACTCTTCCCACGTCAGGTCACCGGGCAGTCCGCGGGAACCGATGCGCTGCCAGCTGTCGTTCCACTCTTCGTAGTGCCGCTGCTCCTGGTGCTGCTGGCGGGCGTCCCAGTACATCCAGGAGGCGATCTTCTCCCGCCAGTCGGGCCGCCCGCGCTCCTCCGGGTCCTGGTCGTCGCGCTCGCGGAAGGGCGGCACCTGGAACTCGACGACGTCGCCGGGGTCCAGGCGGAAGTCAGCGAGCGCCTGGGCAGCGCGTCGGATGTCCCGTTCGTCGTACGTCCACTTCGACCTGTTCTTGTAGCAGCGGATCGCGATGTCGCCGATGACGACGTGGCTGTGCTGGCGCAGCCGCACCATGTGCACGAGGTCATCCAGGTCGAGCGGGAGAGCGGATCCGGCGGAGATCTCCGCGAAGTATGTGCGGGCGAGCCGGGGGCTGATCTGGGCCATGCCCGGATGGTGGCAGCGGGGTCTGACAGCACCCGCCACACACCCGCACGTACGAGCGGATCGCCGTACGGACGCGCGAATTCGGTTCTATGCGCCGTCCTCGAAGCCGCGGTCGAAGCCCTTGAGGACCGGATCGAGCTCGGCGGCCGCGCCGCACAGCGAGCACAGCCGGACGCCCGGCTGCTGCGCCACGTCCAAGGCCCGCTCCACCGTCAGTACCGGCGCCCCGGCCGGGGCCTCGTCGCAGTCGACGGCGTGCACGACACCGCCTCGGCCGGGCCCGCGGCCGCCGGCCTTCGCCATCACCCAGCCCGACGGGCGGCGCGGCCCGAGGACCTGCTCCACGAGCGACGGATTCGGGAGGTACTCGGTGGGCACCTGGTCGTACGAGACGCCGTCCACGGGCCGCACGTGGTCCGGAGCGCGGACCCAAACGCGGTACTCGGCAGGCTCCACCGAGTCCCCGGGGCCGTTGCGGTACGCCGGTAGGCCGACCTCGTACCGCCAGCCGTCGGGTGTCTGGCGCCGGGACCACAGGCGGGCGACGACCTCCTGGTCCCCGGGCAACAGCACCCGCATGGGCACCGGCTCGGGGGCGGAGGACATCGTCACGCCTCCCACCCTACGGACTGTGATGCTTAGAGATACCTGGCCAGCCCGGGACCCCCTGCCGACGTCGGAGAGGGACCTACTCTCCAGAACCGTGCACGATCCGCTGCGGAGTGTGACGATAGGCATTTGAAGTGCGAGGAGCGGAGGTGCTGGATGAGGTTTGAAGGACTGTACCCTGCCGCGGCAGGGGGCTCTTGGAGCTTCGGATGGGATTCCCTTGTTGCCATCGGCACCCTGGCCCTCGCGGCCTTCACCTGGAGGCTGGCCGCCAGAACTCGTGATCTTGCCCAAGAGAGCACCTCAGAGCAGCGTGCCCAGTGGCGCCCCCTCCTGCTGCCGGCTGAAGACGAGTTCGTACCTAGGGCCAATGCGTCTGTACCCGGTTGGGGCGACACGACTCCGGGCCTCGCGTATGACTCAGGCACAGGGGCGCTGTCCGTACGGATTCGCAACACGGGACGTGGCCCGGCACTACACATCCGGGCACAGGTAGAGGCACCGGACTTCAAGGGGGCCGTCAGCCCCCGGAACTGGTCCTTGGGAGCCTTGGCCGTCGGCCAAGATCAATACCTAATCTTCGACAACGTGCGATTCGCTGATCGGGTGCAACTTCTCCTGGATTACCGAGATCTGGCTGACCGTTCATATGCCACTGCGTGCACCATCACGCGGACGCCTCCAAACCCGCTACGCCTCTACGACATCCGTGCCTTCGAGGAGCACACGGTGACCAAACTAGGTGACGCTGTGTACCCACAGCCTGGCCTTCGGGATGTCCGGCCGAAATCTTCACGGCGCTCGAAGACCCAATAACCAAGGCGCGGCAACTACTGTTGCGGATGGCCGAATTTTGGCGAACGTCACCCGGACGGGCGCCTGGACGCCGACGATCGGCACGACCAGGGCGTCCTCCGTCCACAGGCTGGCTGTGGCCGACTTGCCTCATGAGCGATCACGAGCAGCAGCAGCCGGCCCCGCACCGGGGCAAGGTCCTGGAGGCCCTCGCGCGGGCGGAGCGGAAGGTGTTTACCCGGCCCACGCCGAAATCCGCGAATGCACAGGTGAAATTCCTCCTCACACGGGTGAAGGGGTCGGCCAAGGCCTTGGCCGAGCGCCTGGGCGTCTCGCGTCGCACGGTGGAGCGCTACCGCGCCGGGGCCTTGACGACCCCGCAGAAGCGCCTGCAGGCCGCCCTGGTGGAGGAGACGGAATCCGAGTGGCAACCGCAGGTCAGAGCACAGGCACGCGCACAGGCGGCGACCTCCAAGGGGATGATGGTGGAGGTGACGGCGTACTTCGGATTCACCTGCACGGGTAGCTCGGACGACGGCCGCGAGCGCCAGATCACCACGGACATCTCACCCACCTACGTGAAGCAGATCCTGGAGCTCCAGGAAGCCGGTGCGACGGAGGAAGAGCTGCATCCCATCGTCGCGGAGGCCATCACGGAGTCATATTTCACGGAATGGGGCACACGGGCCGATCCCCGCGCGGATTTCACGTCCGTGTCGTCAATTTCCTTCCGGTTCTGACCCGGACGAATTCCAGACCTGCTAGAAACATGTCCAGCTGAGCCGAAGCGCGGTAGTTGTCACATAGGCAGTCTTGTTGTCACCTGCGAGGTGCGGTGCCGGAAGGTCGTCCTCTCAGTTCTTGACGGCCTCTGCGATCTGCTGGGCGGCCTGGGCGGGGGTGAGGTGCGTGGTGTCGACGACCTCGGCCTCGGCGTGCAGCCATGTGCGGGCCGCCTCGGCGTAGGGCTCGAGGTATTGGAGCCGGAAGGGGGAGTTGGGGCCGAGAACGGTGTCGCCCGTGATGCGAGCGCGGAGGGTGTCCTGGTCGGCGTGTAGGACGAAGTGCCGGACCAAAATGTCGTGCTTGGCAAGTCCCGAGCTGATCTCGCGCCAGTACTGCTCGACCAGGATGGTCATGGGCATCACCAGGGTTCCGCCGGTGTAGTCGAGGATGCGTCGGGCGGTTTCGACCACGAGCGGTCGCCATGGCGGCCAGTGAGGTCTTCTCGGCAACGTGATGGTTGCGGTGCGTGACAGCTTGCGGGTGGCCTGGGTGATGACCCGACGTCAGACATGCGTGAAGCCCCTGGTA
>NZ_JBHYMF010000182.1:0-13680 GCF_042742855.1 Streptomyces sp. NPDC058877
GGTGCGGGTGGCCAGCTCGAACCAGACCACCTTGCCGCCCGAAAGACGGGTCGCCCCCCACCGCCGGGCCAACCGGTTCACCAGGAAGAGTCCGCGCCCGCCCTCGTCCGTGTCGCGCGCCCGCCGCTGCCGGGGCAGCTGCGGGGAATCGTCCCCGACCTCGCACCTCAGCACGTCCGTCCGCAGCAGCCGCAGCGTCACCGGCCGCTCCGCGTACCGCACGGCGTTCGTCACGACCTCGCTGACCAGCAGCTCGACCGAGTCCGTCAGCTCCTCCAGGTCCCAGCGGGCCAGCGCCCGCCGCGCGAGCCGTCGGGCCCGACCGGGAGCCGCGTCCTCCGGTTCCAGGAACCAGTACGCGACGTCGCTCGGCGCGATCCCGTCGAAGCGGGCCGCGAGCAGCGCGATGTCATCGTCCCGGTCGCCCGGACCCAGCATGTCGAGGACGTCGTCACAGAGCGCCTCCAGCGGCGGCGAGTGGTCCGGGCCGGTCAACTGCGCGGTCGCCACGAGACGCTCCCGCAGCTGCTCGATCCCGGTCCACACGTCCCGCAGCCGGGACTCCACCAGGCCGTCCGTGTAGAGGAGCAGCGTGGCGCCGGCCGGGGCGTCCAGCTCGACCGCCTCGAAGTCCACCCCGCCGACCCCGATCGGGGCGCCGGGCGGCACCCGCAGCACCTCGGCCCGGCCGCCCAGGTGCAGCAGTATCGGCGGCGGATGGCCCGCGTTGGCCACGGTGATCCGGTGCGAGACCGGGTCGTACACCGCGTACATGCAGGTCGCCATGCGGTTCTCGCCGAGCCGCTGCGCCTGCTCGTCCAGGTGGTGCAGCACCTCCTGCGGCGGCAGGTCCAGCCCGGCCAGGGTCTGCGCGGTGGTGCGCAACTGCCCCATGATCGCGGCCGAGGTCATGGAGTGGCCCATGACGTCGCCGACGACCAGGGCGACCCGGCTGCCGGGCAGCGGGATCGCGTCGTACCAGTCGCCGCCGACCCGGGCGGTCTCGGCCGCCGGCAGGTAGCGCGAGGCGAGCCGCACGCCGGTCGGCTGCGGCAGTGAGTCCGGCAGCATGGTCCGCTGGAGTTCGTCCGCGATGTACGCCTCGCGGCCGTACAGCACGGCCTTGTCGATGCCGAGCGCGGTGTGCGTGGCCAGTTGGGCGGCGACGAGCAGGTCGTTCGGCTCGAAGCCGGCCCGCTCGGGGCGGCGCAGGAACACCGTGGCACCGATCACCCGACGTCGGCCGCGCAGCGGCGCGAGGACCGCCCGCAGCCCGCCGGGCAGCGGGTGCTCCGGACCGAGCAGCTCGGTCAGTGCCGTCCGGGCCGCCGCGGAGTCGCCGAAGACCGGCCGTACCCCGCGCAGCACTTCGGCGAGCGCCCCGCCGTTCCGCACCTCGCAGAGTTCGGCTGCGGGGGTCGGTTCCGGATTGGGGACGAGGACGAGCTCCTCGCTGTCCACTTCGCTTAACCGGAGCCGGTCGGTGCGGCGCAGCCGCAGCACGAACGGCGCCACCGGCCGCTCGTCACCCACCGGGAGCGGGTCGCGGAGGTAGACCAGGATCTCGTCGGAGAAGGTCGGCACGGTGGCCCGGCACAGGCCGAGGACGATCTCGTCGAGGTCGATGCCGCGGGCGATGCGCCGGGTCGCGGCGCCGACGAACCGCAGTCGGTCGCCCTCCCGCCGCGCGGCGATGTCCCCGCTCCGCGCCCCGCCGCCGGGAGGCTGCGGCGAAACGGCGACGGCCACGGCCCCGGGACGGCCGGTGCCGCCCGCCCCGGTGGGCGGTGCGGGAGCGCCCGCGCCCGAGGGCGCGGCGGGCGCTTGGCTCCCCGGCCCGCTCTGCTGTGCGGGCACGTCGGAGGGCAGGCCGGCCGCCGCCTCCTGGCGAGGGCGCGCGCGTTCCTGCGGTCGCGCAGCCAGGGGCTGTCGGCCTTCGTGGGAGGTGGGATGCTCCGTCACGCGTGGGATTCCGTCCGTCCGGGCCGGTGGTGCGATGCACTCGCTCTTCTCGCCGATGCCGCGCCTTCGGCGGGGGTAAACCCCTCGGATGCAACGGATGTGGACGTTCCGCGAACGGCGGCAGCGGCAGGGGGCGCAACATCCGGGCGCACGTCCGGCACTGTTCTCCCCCTCGTGGATGACTTCTGGTCAGGTCCTGTGTCTTGTTGGCTCTTTGACGTGCTGTCTCATTGATCTGACGTGGTGTCCGGTTCGTCTCTGCCGTGCGGAGGACGATCCTACGTTTGCACCCCGGGGGCGCTTCAAGGGTCTCACGACGCCGTGTGCGCCGGGGTGCGGTCCCAGTCCGCCGGTAGCTCGGGAACCCGCCACCGAGGATCGGGCCGCCAGTCCTCCCAGCCGTCCGCGAAGGGCGCCCCCCACTCCTCGATCCGCTCCACCGCCAGCCGCCCCGCGGCCCGTACCCGGGCGGCTTGCGCCGCACCCATCAGGCCGGAGCGCTGGGCCTGCGCGAACTCGTCCTCGTCGCGCCACAGCCAGCTGCGGTCGGGATAGACGGAGATGTCGAGGAAGTGGTCCTCGGAGTCGAGGCCGCCGGACCACCGGACGCGCGGCTCCTCCAGGTTCACGTACCAGCTGCGGAAGCGCCAGCCGCGCTCCCAGAACAGCCACACCGACCACGGGTCGCCGGGCCGGGCCAGCTTGAGCACCCCGCTTCCCGACCAGTGGGTGCGCTCGGTGGTCCGCGGGGCCGTGTAGCGGGTGGCGAGCGGCTCGTCGTGGACGGAGGTGCCGTCGGCGAGCACGGGGCGGACGCACTCGGTGCCGGGGGCCATCCAGACCGCGATCAGCTCGGGGGTGTCCTGCACGACCGTCACCGGTCGGCAGATGTGCACCGCTCCGGTGCCGTTGCCGCGGTAGCGCCAGAGGATGTGTTCCCCCGGCGCCCAGTGCTGGAAGTCGCCCGATCCTGTCATGCGCAGATCTTAGGGGCGCGTTCCCGCCACTGCTGCGTCACGGGTCACGGATGAGTCAGGGGCCGTTCCCGGCCACTGAGCCGCCCCGCCCGGGGGCCGCCCCCACCCGCGGGCGGGCCCCCACACGCGGCCGGGCCCCACTTCCGGGCGGGGCCCCACTCGGGTGTTCCCGCCCCCGGGACGCTCCCGCTCAGGGGCGCGTCATCCGCAGCACGTCCAGCGCCTCGTCCAGCTGCTCGACCGTGAGCTCGCCCCGCTCGACGTAACCGGACTCCAGCACCACCTCGCGGATGGTCTTCCGTTCGGCGAGGGACCTCTTCGCGACCTTGGCCGCCTCCTCGTAGCCGATGTACCCGTTCAGCGGGGTGACCACGGAGGGGGAGGACTCGGCGTACTCGCGGGCGCGCTCCGCGTTGGCGGTGGTCCCGTCGATCGTGCGGTCGGCCAGCAGCCGGGAGGCGTTGGCGAGCAGCCGTACGGACTCCAGGAGGTTCTTGGCCATCACCGGCAGCATCACGTTGAGCTCGAAGTTCCCGGCCGCGCCCGCCACCGCCACGGTGGTGTCGTTTCCGGTCACCTGGGCGGCGACCATGAGGACCGCCTCGGGGATCACCGGGTTCACCTTGCCCGGCATGATCGAAGAGCCGGGCTGGAGGTCGGGGAGGTTGATCTCGGCGAGGCCGGTGCGCGGGCCGCTGGCCATCCAGCGCAGGTCATTGGCGATTTTGGTGAGGCCGACGGCAATGGTCCTGAGCTGCCCGGACGTCTCCACCAGGGCGTCCCGGGCACCCTGCGCCTCGAAGTGGTCCCGGGCCTCGGACAGCGGCAGGCCGGTGGTGCGGGCGACCTCCTCGATGACGGCCGCGGAGAAGCCGGTCGGGGTGTTGATGCCGGTGCCCACCGCCGTACCGCCGAGGGGGAGTTCGGCGAGCCGGGGGAGCGCGGAACGCAGCCGCTCCGCACCGTACCTGACCTGGGCCGCGTAGCCGCCGAACTCCTGGCCGAGGGTGACCGGGGTGGCGTCCATGAGATGGGTGCGGCCGGACTTCACCACGCGTGCGAATTCGGCCGATTTTCGCTCCAGGGCGGTGGCCAGGTGGTCGAGGGCGGGGATCAGGTCGCGGGTGACGGCGGCGGTGGCCGCGATGTGGATGGAGGAGGGGAAGACGTCGTTCGAGGACTGGGAGGCGTTGACGTGGTCATTGGGGTGGACCTCGCGCCCCTCGGGGAGCCGCTCGGTGGCGAGCGTGGCGATCACCTCGTTGGCGTTCATGTTGGACGAGGTGCCCGAGCCGGTCTGGAAGACGTCCACCGGGAAGTGTTCGTCCCAGCGGCCCTCGGCGACCTCGTCCGCGGCGGAGGCGATCGCTTCCGCGCGGTCCTCGTCGATCACGCCCAGTGCGGCGTTGACCTTGGCCGCCGCGGCCTTGATCCGACCCAGGGCCTCGATGTGGGCGCGCTCCAGCCGCTGGCCCGAGATCGGGAAGTTCTCCACGGCCCGCTGGGTCTGGGCCCGCCACTTGGCGTGTGCGGGGACCCGCACCTCCCCCATGGAGTCGTGCTCGATGCGGTGTCCGTCGTCCTTGCTCATGGGGTCGACCTCCTGGCTGTGTCCGTCGGGGGCCCTCGAACCCCCTGAAAAAGATGAGCACTTGTCTTGTTCGATGTATTCCCAAGGCGCTTACCGGCCAGTAAAAACCGTGGGTAACCCCACTTCCAGGAGGCGCAATGCAGCGCACCAGGTACAGACTCCGCTGGCCCGTCGCCGCCCTTGCCGCAGCCGCAGCGGCTCTCGGCAGCATGACCGCCGCGGCCCCCGCCGGCGCGGTCGACACGAGCACCGCGGCCGGAATCACCTCCGTGCCGCTCCCTCCCGAGCTGGAGGCGATCCGGGCCGCCGAGGCCACGAAGATCTACGGCAGCCCCGAGGAACGCCCGCTCGCCGAGCGCAAGACCGGTCTGATCTCGCTCGGCGACAGCGAGATCTCCGGAGAGGGGGTCGGCACCTACGAGTCCCCCACCAACGGGCCCACCAACTGGTGCCACCGCTCCCCGGACTCCGCCATCCACCGCACCGGGATCCCCGCGGACCTCACCTTCAACGTGGCCTGCTCCGGCGCGTACACCGGCAACATCCGGATCGGCGGCGCGAAGCAGTACGCCGACGAGCTCGTCCAGAGCGACAACCTCGCCGTCAAGGCCCGCAACACCCGCATCAAGATGGTCCTGCTCGTCGCCGGTGCCAACGACGACCTGCAGTTCGGGCCGGTCATGACCGACTGCGTCCAGCGCTACGTGCTCAGCCAGGGCGCCTGCGAGCCGAAGTACGCCCCCGGCTGGCAGGCCCGTGTCGACGGCCTCGTCCCCAAGGTCGAGCAGACCGTCCGCGACCTCAAGACCGTCATGCGCGACGCCGGGTACGCCGACGGCGACTACAAGCTCGTCGTCATGGGCTACCCCAGCCCGATCGGCCCGGACTTCCGGGACAACCCGAACTTCCCCGGCAAGCTCGTCTGCGGCGGCATGGGCTACGACTCCGACACCGCATGGGGCCGCAACACGGCCGTCCCCGCCTTCGAGCGCGGCATGCGCCGGGTCGCCGCCGAGACCGGGGCCGTCTACCTGGACAACTCGCGCCTCTTCCACGGCCACGAGGTCTGCATGGAGGACACCTGGGCCCGGGGCCTCTACATCGACCTCTCCAAGCCCGGCGGCCTCGACGAGAACTCCGTGCGCCAGTCCTTCCACCCCAACAAGAAGGGCCACGCCGCCTTCGCGTCCTGCCTGACCCAGATCTACGACTCCGGCCTGCGCGAGGCGAGCTGCGCCGACGTCGACTCCTCCGGCACGCCGACGCTCTTCCCGCTCGCCTGGGACGACGCCTACCAGCCGCTGAAGAACCGGGCGACCGGCGACTGCACGGACGTGGCGGCGGCCGAGTCGGCCAACGGCACCGCGGTGCTCGGTTGGGACTGCCACGGCGGCCGGAACCAGGGCTGGTGGCACGACCCCGCCCGGCAGACCGTCCACACCGAGCTCACCCAGGACCGCTGCCTGGACGTCCCCGCCTCCTCGTACCAGGCGGGCAAGGCGCTCCTCGTCTGGAACTGCCACGGTGGCACCAACCAGAAGTTCGTCCGTGACGGCGCCACGATCCGGCCCGCCGCCGCGACCGGGCTCTGCCTCACCCAGGGGGCGGCGAAGGAGTCGATCCGGCTCCAGAACTGCAACGGCTCCGCGAACCAGGAGTTCGTGTAGCCGGTACCCCACCAGAAGCGCCGTGGCTCCCCGTCCGGTGCGGGACGGGGGGTCACGGCTCCGCCCGGGAGGGCTCCACGCCTCCCCCCGGGCCCCGCGCCGCCACCCCCGTGCGGAAGCGGTTCCTCAGAGGGGCTGCACCGTGGTGCGGGCCAGTTCGTAGGCCGGGAGCATCGCCCGGTGCTCGTCGGTGTCGAACCCGCCGAGGTGCACGATGACGGTCCCGGCGGGGACGGCGACGGCGAAGGCCCGTTCTTCCTTGGGCCCGTCCATCAGTTCGTTGTGGACGGTGTACGTCACCTCGACCACGGGCACCGCACCCGCCCCGGTCTCCCGGTAGGAGACGTCCGTGGTCTTCGCCTCCGCCCGCACGAAGCCCTCGAGGGCCGCGCGCGCCGGCCCCTTCTCGGACGTCCACACGCGCAGGTAGCCGATGTGTCCGGCCGGTTTGGCGTCCACCTCGCAGCGGACGACCGCGGGGCCCTGATGGGTGAGCCAGGTCAACTCCGGGTCCTCCGTGCCCTCGACCGCCTTCGGTTCCCAGCCCTCCGCGAGGGCGAAGGACACGGGCAGCGCGCAGGCGGAGCCCGGACCGCCCAGGCGCGCGGACGCCTCCGCCGCGCCGGCTGCCCCCCGCGTCGTCGAGGTGGCGCTCGGCGCGGGGGCCCCGGGCGGTGGGGTGGTGCCGCAGGCGGTCAGTAGCAGCCCGGCCGCCACCAGGGCGGCGGGGGCGGTCGTGTGCGGGGTGCGTGCTCCTTCTTGCATGGCTCCATGATCCCCGACCCGGATGCGCGGGACGCGGCCGGAGGGGCGGATCCGTGATGATCACCGGACGGGGCGGATCGAGCCGGGGCGTCGCACGGAGGCAGGACGTGATCCGCAGCTTCGGACGGGCCGGCGTGCTCTGCGTCGGCACCTTCGTCCTGAACGGCGGCCCGGGCGGTCGTACTGCCCCCGGACCCTCACCGGCTTCGACGCCTCGGACCGGACGGCGGTCGCGTTCGACGTCGCCGTCACTGGCGGCACGGGCGACTTCGAGGAGGCCCGTGGACGCGTCCGCACGACCCCCGACGGCGACTGCCGGCGCACGGAGTCCCGCATGTCGGCCCGCGCTGACCGCCGGCGCCCCGCTCAGGACAGCTTGCCGCCGTAGTCGGGGAGCTTGAAGGTGCGCTCGGCGTGACCGCCGACGAGGTCGGACGTGTTGTTGCCGATGTTCGCGATGATCGTGTAGCCCTTCGCCTCGATCTCGGCGCGCTTCTCGGTCTTGTACGCGCTCACCTCGCCGAACAGGTCGGGCAGCGAGCGCACGTACAACCCGTCGACCGGGTATCCGGCCTTCTTCAGGTTCCAGTCCGTCAGGGAGTGGATGATGCCCGGGCGGGCGGTCACGAAGAAGACGGCCACCCCACGCGCATGGGCGTCCCGGACGAGGTCCCGGACGTCCGCGATGGCCGGGGTCGGCAGCTCCCAGAAGGGGTGGAAGTCGGTCTCCAGGGAGCTGTTGTCGATGTCGAGGACGAGCGCCTGCTTCTCGCGGCCGGCGTCCTCGGCACGGGCCTCGACGTAGGGGCGGGCCTCGGCGACGACGGCCGCCACGTCACGGCGCCAGGTCGTGTAGTCGACGTCCGCGAACGCGGCGGCCGAGGTCAGGTGCGCGTCGGGGGAGGAGGCGGATGCGGCCGGCGCGGGACCGACGACGAGCAGCGCCGTCAGGCCGAGGACGGCAGAGGTGGCGGCGGTGGCCTTGGTGGAGGACATGGGGGGCTCCCGAGTGGTCGACCGGCTCAGTGGTTGACATGCTCGCGCCCCATACTGGCCAGTAGGCGACGGGAAGGCTACCGGTCGGTAGCGGATTTCTGAGCGGAGATCGACACGGCGGAACCGCGACGCCCCCGTTCCCTCGGGGGCACGGGGGCGTCGCGGGCCCCGCACGGACCTCGTGGGAGCCGCACGGGATCCGGGCCCCTCAAGGGGGCCCGCAGGATCAGGCGAGACCGGGGCCGCGCACCGGGATGTGCGTGAAGGTGGGCTCGGGCGCAGGGTTCTGGAAGAAGTCGTTCCCCTTGTCGTCGACGACGATGAAGGCCGGGAAGTCCTCGACCTCGATCTTCCAGACCGCCTCCATGCCGAGCTCCTCGTACTCGACGACCTCGACCTTCTTGATGCAGTCCTGGGCGAGGCGCGCCGCCGGGCCGCCGATCGAGCCGAGGTAGAAGCCGCCGTGCGCGCCGCAGGCGTCCGTGACCTGCTTGCTCCGGTTGCCCTTCGCCAGCATGACCTTCGAGCCGCCCGCCGCCTGGAACTGCTCCACGTACGAGTCCATGCGGCCGGCCGTCGTCGGGCCGAAGGAGCCGGAGGCGTAACCCTCGGGGGTCTTCGCCGGGCCCGCGTAGTAGACCGGGTGGTCCTTCAGGTACCGGGGCATCTCCTCGCCCGCGTCCAGGCGCTCCTTGATCTTGGCGTGCGCGATGTCGCGCGCCACGACCAGCGGGCCGCTGAGCGACAGCCGGGTCTTCACCGGGTACTTGGTCAGCTCGGCGAGGATCTCGTCCATCGGCTGGTTGAGGTCGATCTTCACGACCTCCCCGGCCTCCAGGTGCGCGTCCTCGGTCTCCGGCAGGAAGCGCGCCGGGTCGGTCTCCAACTGCTCCAGGAAGACGCCCTCGGCAGTGATCTTGGCGACCGCCTGGCGGTCGGCCGAGCAGGACACGGCGATGGCGACGGGCAGCGAGGCGCCGTGGCGGGGGAGGCGGACGACGCGGACGTCGTGGCAGAAGTACTTGCCGCCGAACTGCGCGCCGATGCCGATCTTCTGCGTGAGCTCGAAGACCTTCTCCTCCAGCTCCTTGTCGCGGAAGCCGTGGCCGGTCTCGGCCGAGCCCTCGGCGGGCAGCTCGTCCAGGTAGTGCGCGGAGGCGTACTTCGCGGTCTTGAGCGCGAACTCGGCGCTGGTGCCGCCGACGACGATCGCCAGGTGGTACGGCGGGCACGCGGCCGTGCCGAGCGAGCGGATCTTCTCCTCCAGGAACTTCATCATGGAGGCCTCGTTCAGAACCGCCTTGGTCTCCTGGTAGAGGAAGGACTTGTTCGCCGAGCCGCCGCCCTTGGCCATGAAGAGGAACTTGTACGCGCCGCCGTCGGTCGCGTACAGCTCGATCTGCGCGGGCAGGTTCGAGCCGGTGTTCTTCTCCTCCCACATGGTGACCGGGGCCATCTGCGAGTAGCGCAGGTTCAGCTTGGTGTACGCGTCGTAGATGCCCTGCGACAGGGCCTTCTCGTCCTCGCCCCGGGTGAGGACGTTCTGGCCGCGCTTGCCCATGACGATCGCGGTGCCGGTGTCCTGGCACATGGGGAGCACGCCGGCGGCGGCGATGTTCGCGTTCTTCAGCAGGTCGAGCGCGACGAACTTGTCGTTGCTCGACGCCTCCGGGTCGTCGATGATCCGGCGCAGCTGGGCCAGGTGCGCCGGGCGCAGGAAGTGCTGGATGTCGTGGATGGCCTCGGCGGCCAGCGCCCGCAGCGCCTCCGGCTCCACCGTGAGGAACGTACGCCCGTCGGCCTCGAAGGTGGAGACGCCTTCGGAGGTCACCAGGCGGTAGGGCGTGGTGTCCTCTCCCAGGGGGAGCAGATCGGAGTACGCAAACTCAGGCATGACGGCGGCCATTCCTCACTCGGCAGACAGCGGCGTCGCCTCCGTTGGCGGCGCGTCCTCCAGCGTAAGACGCGCGCGCGGCCCCGATCCTGTGAGGTAAGGCTCACTGGAGGGCGGGACCCCGCCGGAACGGCGTGTTTCCGTGGGCCGGGCCGGTGTGTCGTCGGGGGCGCCGGGCCGGTGTGCCCTCGGGGTGGAGGGGGCGGGCGGGAGAGGCGCGCGCCGGTGTCGTGCGACGGTGCGCGGCGGTGTCGCGCGGCGGACGGCTGTGGAGTGCGCGGACGGCGGGGCTCCGTCCGCGCCGGGCCCGACCCGGTGGCCGTCCCCGGGCGGGACCGTGGGGCCACGGCTCCCGTCGTGGGGGCAAGGTGCCGGTGGTGCGGGCGCGTTCGGGAGCGGGAGCTCCTCCCGTGCCCCGCCGTCCGGCCCCGCTCGCACCCGTCGGCCCCCACCCGTTCGTCCCCACCCGTCCCCTAGGGGACGGGACCGGGGATCTCCCCCTGGTCGCGATCTATCGCGTTTCGCTAGGCTGGCTGCGTGGACCTCGAAAAGCAGCCCGAACCCGAGAAGAAGCCGCAGCGGTCGGCGGCCCCCACCGAGCCCGCCTTCGCCGATCCGCAGGGCTCGCTGCGGGCCTCGGACGCGGACCGGGACCGGATCGCGGACATCCTCAGGGACGCCCTGGCGGAGGGGCGGCTCGACGCGGAGGAGCACGCGGACCGGATCGACGCGGTCTACCGGGCCAAGACCGTGGGGGAGTTGGAGCCGATCGTCCGCGACCTGCCGGGCGCCCGCACCCACCACGAGCCCGAGCCCGCCCTGAGGAGCGAGCCGGGCCTCCCCGAGGGGCCCGCGGACAACCTCGTCGCGATCTTCTCCAGCACCACCCGCAAGGGACGTTGGCGGGTGGGCCGCCGGACGAACGCCTTCGCGCTCTTCGGGAGCATCGAGGTGGACCTGACCGAGGCGATCTTCGCCCAGCAGCTCACCACCATCAACGCCACCTCCATCTTCGGCAGCGTCGAGGTCCGGGTACCGGAGAACATCAGTCTGCGCGGCAACGGCAGCGGCATCTTCGGGAACTTCGAGGTCGTGACCCTGGAGGGGGTCGACCCGCAGGCTCCGCTCGTCGTCATCAACGGCTACTCGGTCTTCGGGAACGTCGAAGCGAGACCCAAGCGCGGCAAGTGGATCACCGACATCCAGGACAAGTTCAAGAAGCGTTCCGGGGACTGACCCCGGCCCCTCGGAAGC
Organism: Streptomyces sp. NPDC058877; assembly: GCF_042742855.1. Classification (NCBI taxonomy): domain Bacteria; kingdom Bacillati; phylum Actinomycetota; class Actinomycetes; order Kitasatosporales; family Streptomycetaceae; genus Streptomyces; species Streptomyces sp. NPDC058877. The sequence goes on from NZ_JBHYMF010000182.1 coordinate 11,107, forward strand.
CGGGCTCCTCGCACCGGCGTCGACGCCATCTCGGCTTGCAGCAAAGGTCGTTGGGTGAAGTATGTGCTCCGAGTGTGGCGATGGGTGCGTCCGGGGGCATCCGTTGACCGTCCGGTGGTGACCGGAATTCGTCCCCGGGGCTCCGCAGTGCGGAACGGAACGGCACGCAGTGCATAGGCGCGCGCACAGCGGGTAGGGCTGGTGCATCGCCGCTCGCTCGCGAAGCCGTCGTCAGGAGTAGACCGTGCTGCAACTGCCGCATCAGCCCCTCCAGGTCGCCGCCGTGCCCCCTCAGCGCGCCCCTGCCCGGGAGGACGAGGCCGGTCCTTGGCATGCGGAGGCGGTGTGCCGCCGGGACGAGGCCGGACTCTTCTTCGCGCCTTCCAAGGAGCCGACCGCCGCACGGCTCGCCCGCGAGGAGGCGGCCAAGCGGGTCTGTGCGCGCTGCCCGGTGATGGTCGAGTGCCGCGAGCACGCACTGCTCCAGCCCGAGCCGTACGGAGTGTGGGGCGGGCTCACGGCTGCGGAGCGCCGTGTCGTCCTCGCCCGGCGGCGACGGCGCGAGGTGGAACTGCGTAAGGCGGCCGCGACCGAGCGGATCGCCCAGGCGGGCTGACGGGATCGCGGGGCCTTCGCCGGCCCTGGCCCGTACGAGGAGGGGCGCCCCCACCGCACATGGGGGCGCCCCTCTTCGTGCCGTCCGTCCGCGTCTCGGCGCCGTCCGGACCCGCGGGCTACTTCGCCCGGTCGAAGTCGATCGCGCTGTAGGCGCGCAGCTTCGAGAGCCGGTGCGTCGAGTCGATCTGGCGGATCGTGCCGGACTTCGAGCGCATGACCAGCGACTGGGTGGTCGCGGTCTCGGCGCGGTAGCGCACCCCGCGCAGCAGTTCGCCGTCGGTGATGCCGGTGGCGACGAAGAACACGTTCTCGCCGCTGACCAGGTCGTTCGTGGAGAGCACCCGGTCCAGGTCGTGGCCGGCGTCCAGGGCCTTCTGGCGCTCGGCGTCGTCCTTCGGCCACAGCTTGCCCTGGATCACGCCGCCGAGGCACTTGATGGCGCAGGCGGAGATGATGCCCTCGGGGGTGCCGCCGATGCCCATCAGCAGGTCGACGCCGGTGCCCTCGCGGACCGCCATGATCGAGCCGGCGACGTCGCCGTCCGAGATGAACTTGATCCGGGCGCCGGTCTCGCGGATCTCCTTGACGATGCCCTCGTGGCGGGGGCGGTCCAGGATGACGACCGTGATGTCCTCGGGCGAGGAGTTCTTCGCCTTGGCGACCCGGCGGATGTTGACCGAGACGGGCGCGTTGATGTCGACGAAGTCGGCGGCCTCGGGGCCGGTGACCAGCTTGTCCATGTAGAAGACCGCGGACGGGTCGAACATGGTGCCGCGGTCGGCGGCTGCCAGGACGGCGATCGCGTTCGGCATGCCCTTGGCGTTCAGCGTGGTGCCGTCGATCGGGTCGACCGCGATGTCGACCTCGGCGCCGGTGCCGTCGCCGACCCGCTCGCCGTTGAAGAGCATCGGGGCTTCGTCCTTCTCGCCCTCGCCGATGACGACGACGCCGTTCATCGAGACGGTGGAGATCAGGGTCCGCATGGCGTTGACCGCCGCGCCGTCCGCGCCGATCTTGTCTCCACGGCCGACCCAGCGGCCGGCGGCCATGGCGGCCGCCTCGGTGACGCGGACCAGCTCAAGGGCGAGGTTGCGGTCGGGGGCCTCGGGAGAAACGACAAGCTCGGGCGGAAGATGGTGGTGCTCGGTCATCGGAACGCACCTTTCTGTACGGCGACGGCCGGAAAAAAGAGGGTGCTGCGACTCTATCGTTAGGTCGACAAAATGAGCAGAGGGGCCCACGTATGAGCACGGCACCGTGATGCGACCATGGTGGGCGTGGCAGGTATGCGAGGCAGGCAGACGGTACGCGGGATGTTCCAGTCCCTCGGTGTGATCATGGTCGCCGCGGGCGTGATGTATCTCTTCATCCCGCACGACGAGGACGCGACCCCGGTCCGGGCGAAGGACTACCGGGTCGAGCTCCTCACGGCACAGCGGGCGGCGCCCTATCCGGTGCTGGCCCCGGAGGGGCTCGGCGACGACTGGAAGGCGACGGTCGTCTCGTACCGGCGCGAGGACGGCGACGCCTGGCAGCTCGGCTTCCTCTCCCCGGACACCCAGTACGTGGCCATCCACCAGTCGACGGCGGAGCCGGGCAAGTTCGTGCCCCGGGTCACCCAGAAGGCCAAGGACACCGGGAAGACCGAAACGGTGGCCGGCCAGGAGTGGCAGCGCTGGGAGGGGCCGAAGTACGACGCGCTCGTGCGCACCGACGGCGGTGCGACGACGGTGGTGACCGGCACGGCCTCGTTCGAGCAGCTGGCCGAGATGGCGGGCTCCCTCCGGTCCGAGGCGTCGCCGAAGGCCTGAGCGGTTCCGACGGGCCGCAGGCATGTGGGAGGGGCCCCGCACTCCAAGGAGATGCCGTTGGTTAATTCGGGGCCTGCCTACTTCGCCCTGTCGATCGTTTGGTCGGCGGGGCGAAGTGCTGCGAAGTGGCTGGTGCGGGTGCGGG
>NZ_JBHYMF010000183.1:0-13581 GCF_042742855.1 Streptomyces sp. NPDC058877
GGCGGGCACGGGCGTCCACCGGTGGTGGCCGGCGGCACCACCGCCCACCACCGGTGCCGTGTCAGGCCTTCCCGATGACCCGCCGCATCCGCTGTTGCGCCTCGCCCGCGGAGAAGGCCGTGCGGTGGGACCGCTTGCCCTCCTCGCGCACCCGCTGCAGGCCGCGTACGAAGGGGCCGTTCACCCGGGCCCGGGTCGACTGGACGGCAGCGGTGGTGTAGCCGGCGATGCGGCGCGCCCGGTCGAGCGCCCGGTCCAGCAGGTCCTCGGGACCGGTCACCTCGTGGAGCAACCGATCGGCGAGGGCACGCTCTGCCGACCATTCGTCGCAGGTGTAGAGCATGTCCTGCATGACGCCCCGACCGACCACCGTCTCCAGCATGTAGCCGCCGAAGTTGCAGGCGATGCCGACTCGGAACTCCGGCATCACGAGCGTGGCCGAACGACTGCCGATCCGCAGGTCGCAGCAGAGCGCGATCTGCAGCCCGACGCCGATCGCGTATCCGTCGATGGCGGCCACGACGGGTTTGGAGATGCCGGCGACGGTGGCGTACAGGGTGGTGATGTCGTCGATCCAGGCGTCGACCTCGTCGCCGCCGTGGAACTCCGACACCTCGTTGAAGTCGCCCCCGGCGCCGAAGGAGCGGTTCGGGCCGCCGTACAGGACCACACAGGCCACGGCGTCGTTGACGTCCAGGTCCAGCATGAGTTGGGTGAGTTCACGCATCCGTGCCCTGCTGAACGGATTCTGTTCGTGCGCGTGCGAGAACTCGACGAGGGCGACCCCGCCGGGCAGCACCCCGCACTTCATGCTCGTCGCCGTCGTCGTACTGGTGGATGACACGCGGCAGCCCTCCCGGGGGATCGGAATGTCGTGGCCTCGGACGTCGAGGCGGCGTGACGCGGACCGTCACGACGATGAACCGGTGGGTGCCGGTCAGCCCCAGGCGAAGTCGTTCTTGGTCACGGCGAGTTCGTCTTGCTGGAGGCCGAGCGCAGGGCGGACGTGGTCCGGTTGGAACGCGGTCGACGCCGCCGCTGCCAGTCCCGCCGCGGCCACGATCGCGGCCGCGATCGATGCCGAGTTCCGGCACATGCGGGTCCAGTTCGAACGGGTACCCGCGGACATATGACGTGCACTCACGTGAATCGACTCTCCCAGGAAGGATGAACTCCGGCCGGATGGTCTTCGTGCGCTCCGGCGGTCACCCCCAGCATGATCAGGCGGTGGACGGTGGTACAGGGGCGACCGGTGTCCGCGAGAGGACATGACAGAAAGCGGACATGGACGCTTTTTTCTCGAATGCCGAGACGGTGGAGGATCGGACGACAATCGTCCGGCAGCCCCGAAGAATCCGAGCGTCGGGCGAGGTTCGCCGAAGATCCTGGTGTCGCATACCGCCTGGGAGGTGTGATGTAAGGATGAATGGGATGCTTTGCTCGAATCGAGTGAACGGGGCATCGTGAAGCGTGAGCTTGCATGCATACATATGCCTCGCGCAGTATCCCTCCGTCAGGTGCGCCACTATGTGGGGGAGTTGTCGACCGGTGAACGTGGGAAGCGATGCCGTCCAGGAGCTGTTCCGTTTTTTCGTCACCGCACCCGGTTCGACCCTGCGGGATGCCCAGGAGCACCTCAGGGCGGGGCCGCAGACGCTCGACTCCGCGATGGACTTCCTGGTGGACCGCGGGCTGGTCCGCCCGAATGCGGTGCGACCGATGCCCGCGTCTCCCGAGGTGGCCCTCGCGCGGGTGCTCGAACGCGAGGAGGCGTCGCTGCGGCGGCGACTGGAGGAGCTGCGCGAAGGGAGGTTCGTCCTCGCGGCGTTGAGTGAGAACCTGATGGCCATGCAGGCGACCGGTGGTGGTGCCTTAGGGGTGACCCTCCTGGAGAACGAGGCCGAGGTCGTTTCCGCCCTGGAGGGTGCGGCGGCCAGGGCCCGCAAGGAGGTCCTCAGCATGCATCCGGGTGCTCCGCTCTCGGCCGCCATGCTCGCGGACAGCATGGAGCGGAACCAGCAGGTCCTTGAACGCGGTGTGGCGATGCGCTCGATCCACCTCGACTGTATGGTCCGCATTCCCTACGGGCGGGCCCATCTGATGAACCTGCAGGAAGCGGGGGCCGAGGTGCGGGTGGCCTCCGTCCTGCCGCTCCGGCTGATCGTGGTGGACGGTGTGCTCGGGTACGCCTCCACCCTTCCGCGTGAGGGCCGGTTCGCCGCGTTGGAGTTCAAGGGGCCGGAGCTCGTCCACGTCCTCGTCCAGATCTTCGAGCACTGCTGGGTGCACGGCGCCGTCGTGCCGCCGATCGGGGAGTCGGTGGGCCGGGGGCCTCGGGAAGGGGTCGAAGCGGCCGGGTCCGAGCTCGACGAGCGGGAGCGGGCCTTGGTGCGGATGCTGGCCGAGGGGCACAAGGACGAGGCGATCGCGCGCTGCCTCGGGGTGTCCTCCCGCACTCTGCGTCGGCTGATGACCGATGTGATGGAACGGCTCGAAGCTGACAGTCGCTTCCAGGCGGGCGCCCGGGCCATGGCCCGGGGATGGCTCGACCATCCCTGAGTCTGGGCAGGGTCGGCATGCCTTTATGCGCGGAGGGCGATGTGGTGCCCCCTGTCGCAGCGGCCGGGGCGTTGTCTCCGTCATTTCTTTTCCCGCAAGGCACTTGATCGTGGATCCATGCGCTCCACGCGTGGTTCCATGACACCCTGGAGTAAGTAAGTATGCTGTGCATCGAATTTCGATGCGATAGTGGAGATGTGCGCCACACACGCTGAGGGAAGGCGATTGATCATGGAACTGGCAGTACCGCAGGGATTTCGCTCGTACACCGCCAACATGGGCCTGAAGGACGTCGCCCACGACTTCGCAGTGGTGGTGTCGGAGGTGCCGGCCGTGTCCGCTGCGGTCTTCACCAAGTCGCGCTTCGCCGGCCCCAGCGTGGTCCTGAGCCGTGAGGACACCGCCCGGCAGCAGAGCCGCGGCATGGTCGTCATCTCCCGGAACGCCAATGTGGCGACCGGCAAGGTCGGTGCCGCACACGCGGAGGAGGTGCGCAGGCTCGCCGCCGAGAAGGCCGGGGTCCTGCCCGAGGAACTGGTGATCGGCTCGACCGGAGTGATCGGGCGGCCCTACCCCATCGAGGGCATTCGTGAGGGCATCGCCAAGATGCCGGCGCCGCTGCCGCCCGCCGACTTCGAGGCGGCTGCCGCCGCGATCATGACCACCGACACCCGGGCCAAGTCCGTTCACATGCGTTGTGGCGACGCGGTGATCGTGGGCATCGCCAAGGGGGTCGGCATGATCGAGCCCAACATGGCGACGTTGCTGACCTTCTTCTTCACCGATGCCCAGCTCGACGCGGACCGGCTCGACGCCGCTTTCCGGCGCGTGATGGACAAGACGTTCAACGCGCTCAGCATCGACACGGACACCTCGACCAGCGACACCGCGGCCGTGTTCGCCAACGGCCTGGCGGGCCCGGTGGACGAGGCCGAGTTCGAGGAGGTGCTGTACCGGGTCGCACTGTCGCTGGTCCGGAACATCGCCTCGGACGGCGAGGGCGCCGCCAAACTCCTGGAGGTGCAGGTCACCGGTGCCAGGGACACGGCCCAGGCCAAGCGGGTGGGCAAGGTGGTGGTGAACTCCCCGCTGGTCAAGACCTCCGTACACGGCGCGGACCCGAACTGGGGACGGGTGGCGATGGCCATCGGCAAGCTCGACGAGGACCTCGACATCGAGCCGGCCCGGGTGCGGATCCACTACGGAGACCTGGAGATGTTTCCCGAGGAGCCGGACGACGCGATGCTGGAGCGCGCCCGTGCCTACCTCTCCGGGGACGAGGTCGTCATCCGCGTCGACCTCGGCATCGCCGACGGCGAGTTCACCGTCTACGGCTGCGATCTGACCGAGGCGTACGTCGAGCTCAACTCCGGCTACACCACCTGACCGGACCGATCCACGGCCCCGGCGGACCCTCGTTCGGGGTCGCCGGGGCCGGATCAGCAGGCCGCGGTACCGCCACCGTCCGACCGGTTGGTCACGGAGCCGGAGCCGTCGCGCGGCCGGGGCGAGTGCTCAGCCGGTCACAGCTCGCCCTCCTCGCGCTCACCGCCCTCCCCGACCAGGCCCGCGATGTGGTCGGCCAGTCCCGCCAGGGTGGGGTTCTCGGCCACGGCGACGATGCTGACCGCCACGTGGAACTCCTCGGAGGCGGCCACGGCCATCCGCATCGCCAGCAGCGAAGAGGCGCCCAACGAGAAGAAGTCGTCGTCCTCGCGTATGCGCATGTCGGGCTCTCCAAAAAGGTCCCGCCACATGGTCGACAACCTCTCCCGGGTGTCTTCGGGGGAGGGCGGAACAGCGGAATCAATTGCTCCTGACATGGTTTCACTGCGCCTTTCGGGTCGGGGGCTGAAGCGCCAGCTTCTCGGTGTTGTGGGATTCCATGCGGTCCGCGACGGCGGACGCCGAGGCCGCCGCATCGACGGCGCGGGCACGGAACGAAGAGATCTGGGCCCTGATGTCCTCGGGCTGCTTGTTCTGGCCGAACTTCACGATTCCGTCCAGCCGGTCCACGGGCAGCTCGAAGGCGACGATCCTGGTCCGGAAGCTCGCGACGAGCTCGCCGGGGGCCCGGTCCAGGGTCCAGGGCACCTTCGGCAGGAACCGCGCCTCCTCGTTCGCGATCAGGTCCTCCAACTGCCGCAGCTCCTCGTCCCCCTCCACCACCCGCGGCCGGCCGTACGCGTGCACGGCCGCGTAGTTCCACGTGGGGAAGTGCGGTTCCGAGGCGTAGTCGTCCGGGCAGATGTAGGAGTGAGGGCCGACGAAGGCGACCATCAGCTCCTCGCCGGCGCGGAGCGCCGCGACCACCGGGTTCGCCTTGGAGAGGTGGCCCCGCAGCCTCCCGTTCGGCCCGTGCTCGGGCCCCTTGTCGAGGACGAACGGAATGTGCGTGCCGTGGATCCGGCCGTCCACCACGGCCGCCAGCATCCCGAACGGATGACGCTCGATCACCTCGTGGTGGAGGGCCAGCTCCTCGGCGCGGTACAGATCGGGTACGTACACGGGGGCTCCTGAGAACGGGGACGGACGGCGGTCAGCGCCCGCACAACCAGCGGGCGAGGGTGCCGGTGCCGAAGCCCGTGGCACCGGCGTTGTAGTAGCCGTCGATCCGCGGCGACCAGGCGGGCTCGGTGATTTCCAGGTGCGCCCAGGAGGGGGGCGCGAACCGGTGGAGGAAGGCCGCGGCCGTGGCGCCGTCCCCGCTGTGCGGACCGGCGACCCTGATGTTGGCGAACGGGGCCCACAGCTCGTCCCCGTACTCCTCCACCAAGGGCAGCGGCCAGAGCAGTTCGCCCGCCATTCGGCCGGCCCCGGTCAGTTGCGCGGCAAGCGCCTCGTCGGTGCTCCACAGCCCCGCCGCCTTGGGACCGAGCGCGGCGGCGACCGGCAGCCCGAGCGCGGAGACGCTGACGGTGGACCGCGCACCCAGCCGGCCCGCCAGGTGCAGGGCGTCCGCCAGCATCAGCCGTCCGTGCCCGTCCTCGTGGTTCACCTCCACGGTCGCACCGGACGCCGTCGTGACCAGGTCCCCGGTCCGCAGCGCGCCGGGTCCCTCCGCCTTGGCCGCGGCCGGCAGGATCAGGTGCGTCTCACGGCGCCCGCCGAGCGCGGCGAGCGCCGCCGCGGCCCCGAGCACGGCCCCGGCTCCCGCCATGTGCTTCTTCGCACCCTCGACGGCGCCGCCGGAGCGCGCCACTCCACGGTCGTCGTGGGTGAGCCCCAGACCGATCACGGCCACCGGGGGCAGGTCGGAGGCCTCGGGCCGGTAGCTGAGTCGAACGAGGCGGGCCGGATCGGCACTGCCGGCGACGGCGGCGGCGAACCCGGTCAGCCCCTGTTCCTGCGCCTCGACCGCGTCCCACACCTCGACCTCGAAGCCCTCGTGCGCGGCCAGTGCCGACGCCTCGGCCGCGAGCCGGTCCGGGGTGATGACGTTGGCGGGTGCGGCGACGTACTCGCGCGCCCGGACGACGGCGTCGGTGAAGGCCTCCGAGGCACGGAGTACCGTGCCGGCGACCCCGCTGCCGAGCAGCTCGACCGTCTTCGGCTCCCGCGGCAGGTCGGATCCGTAGTCCGCGCGGAACCGGTCTTCGAGGACGTTCCACCTGCCGCAGTGCACGGCGAGGCTCAGCCCCTCCGCCAGGTGCTCGGTCACGTCCAGCTCACCGGCCCGCCACGACGGCAGCGCGACGGCGACCCGCTGGTTGGGGCCGGTCGTCAGGGTCCGGGCCACGGCCGCACCGGCCCGCCGCACGGTGTGCCCGGTCGCCTCCCCGGGGCGGCCCAGGCCGAACAGCACGAGCCGATCGCACCGTCCGGGCACGCCGGGCCCGACGACCAGTTCGTCCCTGCCGCCGTCGAAGGAGTCGTACGAGAGCAGCCGCTGCAACGCCCCGCCGAGAGCCGCGTCCAGGTCGCGCGGCCACGGCCGGTCGAGCAGGGGGGCGTCCTCGGCGAAGACGCCCACCGCGAGCACGTCGCCGCTCCAGCGGGCGGCGGTCACCGGGGAGTCCGTGATGTCCATGGGTTTCCTTTCGGCGGGTCGGATCAGGCCCGGGTGATGCGCAGGCCGTCCAGGTACAGGACGTCGAGCTCGGTCTTGAGGAAGAGGGCGAGCGCCTCCTCGGGGAGTTCGACGATCGGCTCTCCCGGCCCGTTGAAGGAGGTGTTCATCACCACCGGCACCCCGGTACGGCCGTGGAAGGCCGCGATCACCGCGTGGTAGAGACCGGCGGACGCGTCGACCGTCTGGATGCGCGCCGTTCCGTCCACGTGCGTGACGGCCGGGATCTCCGCCCGCCGCACGGTCGCGTTGAAGAGCATGTACGGGGAGGGCAGCGGCACGTCCCGGAACCAGTCGGCGGCGTGTTCGGCGAGTACCGCCGGCGCGAACGGACGCCACGCCTCACGGGCCTTGATCCTGTTCACCCGCTGCCAGTTCCCGGCGTCCCGGGGGTCGGCCATGATCGAGCGGTGGCCCAGCGCACGCGGGCCCGCCTCGCTGCCGCCCTCGAACCAGGCCACCACGCGGTTGGCGGCGAGGTCCTCCGCCGCCCGCTCCGCGATCTGCCCGGCCCCTTCCAACCGCTCGACGACGACGGCGTCCCCGACGGCCCGTACGGCCGTCGCCACTTCGTCGTCCGTCGCGGGCGTGCCCAGATAGGGCGAGGGGAACACCGGTCCCGGACCGGTCTGCTCCGCCTGCGGACGGCCGAGGATCGAGTGGTACACGGCGAGGGCCGCTCCGGTGGCGATGCCGCCGTCGTCGCAGGCGGGTTCGACGAAGACGCGGCGGAAGGGCCCCTCCTGCGCCACCTGGCTGTTGGAAGGGCAGTTGAGCGCCGTGCCCCCGGACATGCACAGATCGGCGACGGTCACCCCCGCCGCGCCCAGCGATGCGTGCAGGGCGCGGACGGCCTCCATGCGCACCTCCTCGAACAGCTTCTGGGTGCTCGCCGCGATGTCGGCGTTGATCGGAGCGGTGGCCTGCCGGGGATCGCCGTACGGGGCCAGGTCGTGGCCGAGTCGCTCCGCCTCGCGGCGACAGTGGCGCAGCCACGCCGTGGCCACGTCGGTGCGGAGTCGTCCCCGCAGGTCGTGGTGGTTGCCGAGGAAGCGCGAGGAGTAGAAGCGCGGACGGCCGTAGGCGGCCAGCCCCATGAGCTTGCCGGCCGGTCCGACGACCCCCAGGCCCAATGCGGCACCGACCCGGTCGTACAACCCGCCCAGCCCCAGGTGGTGCGGAGCGAGCGGGTACAGGGCCTCGCCGCGGCCCAGGTAGTACATGCCGCTGTGGTAGCCCTCGCCCTCCGCGTAGCCGTCGTGCGTGAGGACGGCGGCTTCCCGGAAGCCGGAGGCGTAGTACGTGGACCCCGCGTGCGCCAGGTGGTGGTGGACGGCGTACCCCGGAACGGTGACGCCGTCGAAGCTCACCCGCACGGGCAGGTGGAAGCCGTACCGCAGCCGGTCCTGGGGGGAGGAGGGGGTCGCCGCGATCTCGGCGAGGCCACGGCCGCCGGCCCAGGACGGATCGGAGACGTAGTCGTCGATCCACGGCGTCGCGCGGATCGCGGACCGCTCCAGGCCGGTGTGCTCGGGGAACAGCTTGGCGTACGACCGGCCCAGCCAGGTCGCCGCCAGGTTCGCGTCGTAGAGGAAGTCGAGGAACTCCCCGCTGCCGCGCAGGGAGGCGGCGTCCGGCTCCTCCTCCAGGAGGCTGCAGGGGCGATCGAAGGGGTCCGTCGCGGCGTACTCCACCGACAGCGTCGCCGGGTCGTCGGCGATCAGCTCGACCCCCTGGGTGGAGCAGACGGCCACCGCGTCCACCTCGGCGGCACCGACACCGGCGGCGCCGAGGGCCCGGCGGACCGTGGCCACGTCGAGCGTCGCCGCGTGCTTGACGCGGGTGTGCCGCTCGCGCAGCACGTACGAGGCGATCGCCCCGTCGCGCAGAACGCTGACGGCGGCGTCGTGGCCGAAGTGGAGGCCGAGGACGATCATGGAGACTCCTCATGCGGCGCCTGCCGAGGCGCCTCGCAGGGGCGGGAAGGAACGGGTGAGGGGCGGGGAGTACGGACGAGCGGTCACACGAGGGTGAGACCGCCGCCCCGGAGCCAGCGGTCGAGACGCTCGCGCACAGCCACCTCGGCCGGTGGATGGAAGGCCAACGCGCGGCTGGCCAACAGCAGTTCGGACCCCGGTCCACCCGACACGAAGGGCATGCCGCCTTCGAGCTCCAGCGCCCGGTCGGTGGCCTCCGCGATCGCGCGCTGCGCCGTGTACCGGACCAACAGCGCGCGGCCGAGCGCGTCGTCGCCGCCCGGGTCGCCGTCGGGGGCCGCCCCCCGGACGCCGCTCGCGTCGAGCTCCGAGGCCAGCGAGTCGAGGGCCGCCGCCGCGGTCTCCAGCGGCGCCAGGGCCGCGACGCGGTCGCCCGGTGTGCTGCGCTCCTCGGTGAAGAGGCGCTCCACGTGCCCGGTGGCGATGCCGAGGTAGGCGGCGGTGATCAGGAGTTGGAACCAGAGCAGGTTGGAGGTGAAACGCCAGGGCGAGGCCGAAGGGTCGCCTAGGGGAATGACCATCTCCTCGGGGACGAACGCTCGGTCGAGGGCGAGGGCGTCGGTCTCCGTCGCCCGCAGGACGCGGTTGCCCCAGAAGGGGCGCCGCGCGATCCCCGTGGTGACGGGAAGCATCAGCATCAGCAGCTGTCCCTGGTACGGACTGCCGGCCGGACCGGCCGCCGACAGTGACATCAGTCCCAGCGAACGCGTCAGGGAGCAGGGCTGCTTGGTTCCGGAGACCAAGAGGCCACCGGGCGCCGCCACCACCTCGATGCCGGGCGTGAACACGCTCTTGCCGATGTTCCCCTCCGCGCCGCAGGAGGCGACGAGGTGCCGCTCCGACGCGATCCGTCGCAGGACGGTACCGGCGGCCTGTCGGTCCCCGCAGCGGGCCAGCCAGGCCACCTTGTAGTGGTGCATCGTCGAGGCGACGGCCAGGGACGGGGCCCTGCTGCCGACGGCCCGCTGCAGGCGGACGCCGTCGCGGCAGCCCAGCCCGACGCCGCCCAGGGCGGTGGGGATCAGCAGGTTGCCGCCCCCTGCGGCCCGGAAGGCCTCGACCGCCCCGGTCCGCGGGTCCTCGGCGGCGGTGGTGCCCCAGTCCGTGAGTTTCGCGTCGAAGCCGGGCAGTACCCGGTCGAGCAGCGCGCGCTCGGTCGAGAGGAGTCTCATGCGTGGTCCTGGTCGAGAGTCGGGTCGGACGGGCCGTGGGCCCCGGTCACCGAGGCGATGCGACGGGCGACGCGTGCCGCCCCCGCTCCTCGTACGACGGAGAAGTGGTCCTCCGCCACGACGTCGAGCCGCCCGGCGCCCGGCAGTGCCCGGTCGAGCGGCAGGAGCGAGGGGAACGCGTCCTGCGCCGTGTGCTCGGCCCGGATCAACAGCCAGGTCGGGAACGACCGGTGGACGTCGGGGGTGCCGGCGGCCGGCCAGACGGTCGGCGCGTGCCGCTCCAGCAGTTCGGAGTTGTTGCGGTACACCGCGAAAAGGCGGAACAACTCCTTTTCCTCCAGAGGGCGTTGCAGGAGTCCTGCGGTCACCAGTGCGTCATGGGCCCCCGTCAGCCGCAGCGCCTCAGAACCCCCTTCCGTCTCGGGTACGAGTCGCCGCAGCGGGTCGGGCCGCCCGGTCAGGTCGCCGAAGAAGCCACTCAGCCGCGCCGTGAGACCGGGAACGGAGCCGTCACCGCGTCCGGTGAACGAGTCGACCGTGGTCAGCGACGAAACGGCCCGCCCCTCCCGTTCGAGCATCCCGGCCATGTGGAGGGCGATCGTCCCGCCCATCGACCAGCCCACGAGGTGCAGCGGGCCGTCCGGCAGCTCCTTGAGGAGCGTGCGCACGTACTGCTCGGCCATGGCGTCGAGGCTGCCCGCGAGCGTCTCTTCCGGATGCAGCCCGGAGGCCCGCACGCCGTACAGGGTGGCACGGCCGGCGCCGTCCTCACCGGCCGTCACGGCGTCCACGATCTCCTGGTAGCACAGCACGTCACCGCCGACCGGGTGGACGAACACGACCCGCTGCTCGCCGGTGCCGCCGAGCACGGTGAGTAGGTCGGTCCCCCCGGCCCGGGGTGCCGTGTCCGCCAGCAGCGCCGCCTGGGCCCGCACCGTCCGGTGGCGGAAGAGCGAGCCCAGTGGCAGCCGGCGTCCGAAGGCGGCCTCGACGGCGCGGAACAGCCGCACCGCCGTCAGGGAGTTGCCGCCACGGGCGAAGAAGTCGTCGTCCACCCCGCGGGCGGCCGGGCCGAGCAACTCCTGCCACAGGGCGAGGAGCCGTTCCTCCAACGGCGTGGCCGGCGCCGCGGCGGGCGCCCCGACCGGGGGCCAGGGGGCGGAGCCCGGATCCGGCGGTCCGCCGGCCGGGTCCTCCGCGGAGAGGAAGTCGAGGAGGACCCGGCGGTCCACCTTGCCGTTGCCGCTGAGCGGCAGTTCGGGGATCTCCAGCACGGCTGCGGGCACCATGTAGGGGGGAAGGGCCTCCCCGAGCCGTTCCCGAAGTTCTGCCTGATCGGTGGCGACCCGGCCGCAGCGGCCGTTCGGGCCCTCTCCGGACCCGGGCCGGACGACGAAGGCGGCGAGGAACGGCTCGCCGCGCGAGGTGTCGACCAGGGCGACGGCGGACTTCACCGCTGCGATGCGGGTCAACTGGATCTCGATCTCACCGAGTTCGACTCGGTATCCGTTGACCTTGACCTGGTGGTCGGTGCGCCCGAGGAACTCCAGGACGCCCCCGGCGCGGTACCGGGCCCGGTCGCCCGTCCGGTAGAGGGGCTCCCCCGTGACGGGGTGGGGGAAGAACGACGCCGCGGTCCGCTCCCCGTCGTTGAGGTAGCCCGTGGCCACGCCCGCGCCGCCGATGTGGAGGTCCCCGGGGACCCAGGACGGCGCGTCCGCGAGCTCCCGGTCCAGCACGTGCATGGTCTGGTTGGCAAGGGGGGTCCCGTAGGGGACGCTCTGCCAGTCCCCGGGTTGTTCCGAGGTCCGGAACCAGTTCGACCAGATGGATGCCTCGGTGGCGCCGCCCATCGCGATCACTTCGGCGTCCGGACAGACCTCGGCCAGCCGCTCGACGAGCGGGAGGGGCACCCAGTCGCCGCTGAGCATCACCAGACGCAGCGAAGCGAGCAGTTCGCGCGCCTGCTCCCCGAGGTACTCCAGGGTGAGCGACAGCAGGGCGGGAACGGAGTTCCACACGGTCACCCCGTGCCGGTGCACACACGCGGCCCACGCCTCCGGATCGGGTACGGGACTCTCCGGAGGGCACACGACGGTGCCGCCACAGCCGAGCAGCGCGAACTGGTCGAAGACGGAGAGGTCGAACGCGAGCGAGGAGACGGCCAGCACCTTGTCGTGCTCGGTCAGGGCGAAGCGACCGGTGAGGTCGCGGAGCGTGTTGACGGCGGCGGCGTGCGGGATGACGACGCCCTTCGGCGTCCCCGTCGACCCCGAGGTGTAGATGACGTAGGCGGTGCGGTCGAGCGGACCACCGGTGTGGTCGACGTCCGCCGAGTCCTCCGGCGGGGCGCCGGCCGGAGCGTCCGCCCCGGTCCAGGGCACCACCTCCACCCCCTCCGGCACGGCCTCCGCCGCACCCGGCCAGGGGGCGGTGATCAGTGCCCGCGCGCCGCTGTGGCGCAGCACGGTGCTGACGCGCGCCGCGGGCCAGGAGGGGTCGATCGGCACGTATGCGCCCCCCGCCCGCAGCACGGCCAGTACGGCGACCGACTGTGCCCGCCCGCGCGGAACGCGGACGCCCACGAGCACGGGCCCCGCGACCCGGTCGGCGGTGCGGAGGCCGGTCAGCCGGCGGGCGAGGAGCTCGGACGCGAGGTCGAGCTCGGCGCGACTGACCGTGCCCTCCGCGTCGTGTACGGCGGGGGTCTTTGGGGCCGTGCGACAGCGGTCCAGCACGAAGGAGTGGAGCGTCCCCGTGGGCAGGTCCGCGGAGGTGTCGTTGGCCTGCCGCCGCGCCAGCAGGTGTTCGGCGGGGAGCGGCACCGGCCCCGTGGCGTGCCAGGCCGACTCCGCGTCGGAGAGCGCCTGGAGACGGGCACGGTGGTAGGCGGTCAGCTCCTCGATCATGCCGGGCGGGTAGGCGTGCTCGGCGTAGTCGACGTTGCAGACCAGCTCCCCCGCCTCCTCGTACACCTGGTGGTCGAGGAGTACCTGCGGCGTGCTGATGGAGCTGTGCACGAGGCGGGCCCCGGGCAGCGGGAGCAGGAAACCGCCGGGTGCGCCGTCGACCAGGTCGAGGCCGCTGGTGAACACGACGGGAACCGGGCTTCCTCCACCGGCGCCGCCGGCGAGGGCGCGGCCCACCTCGACCCCGGAGACCTCGAGCGCGGCCAGGTCGGCGTACAGGCCGCCCCGGGACCCGCGGCACCGATCGGCGAAGGAGACCCCGGTCTCCGCCGGTCCGTAACCGACCAGCACGGTGGTGCTGGCGTTGCCCCAGACCCGCTGGAGACCGGGATCGTTGCCCGGCCGGTGCGAGGCGAGCACGGTGAGCGCTCCGGCGGCCCCGTCCGACCAACGGTGGAGGGCTTCGACGAAGAGGGTGAAGAGCGCGGTTCCGGCGGTCAGCCCGGAGGCCGCCGCGTGGTCGCGGAAACGCCCCCAGGCCGCCGCGTCGAGCCGGGTGCCGAGCCGTTTGAGCGGGGCGCCCCGGTGTTCGGTGCCTCCCGCCCGTCCGGTGCCGGACGGGCGGGCCGGCAGTGCCGGGGCCGGCGGCAGTTCACGGGAGCGGCGCTCCCAGTAGCGACGGGCCGCGTGATGGGCGTCCGTGGTGCGCCGCTCCTCCAGGCCGATGACGTAGTCCCGGAACGAGAGGGGTGCGGCCCGTACCGGCAGAAGCCGAGCGGGCGGCAAGACCTGAGCCCGAGTCCGAGCAGCCGCCAGTGTCCGAGCAGCCGCCGGGGTCCGAGGCGGAGCAGCCCTCGGCGTCCGGAGCCGACTCC
>NZ_JBHYMF010000184.1:0-13462 GCF_042742855.1 Streptomyces sp. NPDC058877
GCCGCCGCCCCCGTGTCGCAGGGCGTGCGCTTACGCGGCGAGCTTCGCCAGGGCCGCGTCGATGCGGGTGAGCGTCTTCTCCTTGCCCAGGATCTCCAGGGACTCGAAGAGGGGGAGGCCGACCGTGCGGCCGGTGACGGCGACGCGGACCGGGGCCTGGGCCTTGCCGAGCTTGAGGCCGTGGGCCTCGCCGGCGGCCAGGACGGCGTTCTTGAGGGACTCGGGGTCGCTCCAGTCGGCCGCGTCGAGCTTCTCGCGGGCGGTGGTGAGCAGCGCCGCGGGCTCGCCCTTCATGGCCTTGTCCCACGAGGGCTGGTCGAAGACCGGCTCGGGCAGGAACAGGAAGTCCACGTTGGCCGTGATGTCCGAGAGGACGGTCAGGCGGGTCTGGGCGTGCGGGGCGATCCGCTCCCAGGCGGCCTGGTCGAAGTCCTCGGGGGCCCAGGGGGCGTGCGGAGCCCGGAGCCAGGGCTCGCAGGCCGCGGCGAAGGCCTTCACGTCCAACATGCGGATGTGGTCGGCGTTGATCGACTCGGCCTTCTTGAGGTCGAAGCGCGCCGGGTTGGCGTTGACGTCGGCGATGTCGAACTTCGCCACCATCTCGGGGATGGTGAAGAGGTCCTGGTCGGCCGAGAAGGACCAGCCGAGCAGCGACAGGTAGTTGAGCAGGCCCTCGGGGAGGAAGCCGCGCTCCCGGTAGAGGTTGAGGGAGGCCTGCGGGTCGCGCTTGGAGAGCTTCTTGTTGCCCTCGCCCATCACGTACGGCAGGTGGCCGAAGGAGGGGATCTCCTTGGCGACGCCCAGATCGATCAGCGCCTTGTAGAGCGCGATCTGGCGCGGGGTGGAGGAGAGCAGGTCCTCGCCGCGCAGGACGTGGGTGATCTCCATGAGGGCGTCGTCGACCGGGTTGACGAGGGTGTAGAGCGGGGCGCCGTTGGCCCGGAGGATGCCGTAGTCCGGCACGTTGTCCGGGGTGAAGGTGAGCTCGCCGCGGACCAGGTCGGTGAAGGTGATCGCCTCGTCGGGCATCCTGAAGCGGACGATCGACTCGCGGCCCTCGGAGCGGTAGCGCTCGATGCGCTCGGCGCTCAGGTTGCGGCAGGTGCCGTCGTAACCGGACGGCTTGCCGGCCAGGCGGGCGGCGTCACGGCGGGCCTCCAGCTCCACGGCGGTGCAGAAGCAGTGGTACGCGTACCCGCCGGCGAGCAGCTTGTCGGCGACGCCCTTGTAGATGTCCATCCGCTGCGACTGGCGGTACGGCGCGTGCGGGCCGCCGACCTCGGGGCCCTCGTCCCAGTCGAGGCCGAGCCACTTCAGCGAGTCGAGGAGCTGGTCGTACGACTCCTCGGAGTCGCGCGCAGCGTCGGTGTCCTCGATGCGGAAGACCATGGTGCCCTGGTTGTGCCGGGCGAAGGCCCAGTTGAAGAGGGCGGTGCGGACCAGGCCCACGTGGGGGTTGCCGGTCGGGGAGGGACAGAAACGGACGCGGGGGGTTGCCCCCTGCTCGAGCGGAGTCGAGAGCTTGGGGGAGTTCGCGTTAGCCACGCTTGATCACCTTATTGGTGAGAGTGCCGATGCCTTCGATGGTGACGGCGACCTCGTCGCCGACGTTGAGGGGGCCGACCCCGGCGGGGGTGCCGGTGAGGATCACGTCGCCGGGGAGCAACGTCATGGCCTCGGTGATGTGGACGACCAGGTCCTCGATGGAGCGGATCATGTCGCTCGTGCGCCCCAGCTGGCGTTGTTCGCCGTTGACCGTGGCCTGGATGGTCAGGTCGCTCGGATCGAGGTCGGTCTCCACCCAGGGGCCCAGGGGGCAGGAGGTGTCGAAGCCCTTGGCGCGGGCCCACTGCTTCTCGCGCTGCTGGGCGTCGCGGGCGGTGACGTCATTGGCGCAGGTGTAGCCGAAGACGACGTCCTTGACCCGCTCGCGGGGCACCTCGCGGCACATGCGGCCGATGACCACGGCCAGTTCGGCCTCGTGGTGCAGCTCGTTGGAGAAGGAGGGGTACTCGATGGCGTCGCCGGGGCCGATCACCGAGGTGGTGGGCTTGAAGAAGGCGACGGGGACGTCGGGGACCTCGTTGCCGAGTTCGGCGGCGTGCTCCGCGTAGTTGCGCCCGATGGCCACGACCTTGTTGGGGAGCACGGGCGGCAGGAGCCGTACCTTGCTCAGCGGGACCTTGGTGCCGCTGAGTTCGAAGTCGGTGTACGGAATGCCCTTGATGATGTCGAGGACCAGGCCGCCGGACTCGACGGTTCCCTCGCCCTCCACGGCGCCGAAGGCCACATTGCCGTCGATGGAGAATCTGGCGATGCGCACGAGTGCTGTCGCCCCTCACTTGCTACTGGCTGGAGTATGACGGTCCAGGCTAACGCGGCGGGGGCGGCCGACCGGCGATGCCGCCGGGCCGAGGGAGTGGCGGTGGAGCGGTGGCCGCGGTCAGCGGGAGACGGTGGCGTACGGCTGGGGCCGGTACGGGGCCGGGGGCTGCATGAGGACGGTGCGGCGCGGGTTGGCCGTCCGCCCCGGCAGCTCGACCGCGTACTCCGGACGGGCACCCCGGTCGAGCTGTGCGGCGTCCGCGAGGTGCACGAGGGTGGAACGGCGGGGGTTGGCCGTGTTGCGCAGCGTCGTCGTCTTCATGGCGGTGTTCAGACCCTGTTCCGGGACGGGCGCCCGTACGGGCGCGTAGGGGTGTAAAGCGTCAGGCTAAACATGCAGTTCCCTTGGAATGCATGCCCAAGACACCGATCCGCATGTGAGTTTCCTCACCATTGCGGAAACATTCCGGGCATTACGGACTGCCATCGGTGGTCACGGAAAGGGACATTCCGCTTGAATGCTCTATTCCTCTCCTGATCATGTCGACTGGGACACACGGGGATGCCGGGCCTTTGGGGCAGAAAAGTCCGAATGATCCATGATCACCTTCTACATGGGGTGACGCCCCATGTACACGTTGTCATGCCCTTCCGGCCACGACACGCGGCCCTTGTTGGAGATCCGGCACTGTGCTGGAATTCCACGCACCGCCGCAGGTTTCAAGCCGGCGCGCAGGAGGCGCAACGCAGCGCCGGCCAAGTGGCGGGGAAGGGGGAACTGCGCCGGTCACCGACGACCACCTGGGGCGCTCCACACGCCCCGCCGACGCCGACACCGTCCTCTCCGTTCACCCGGAAGGACGCCTGGTCCAGAGGTTGCGACGCTAGTGCAGGGACGTTTCAAGAGGGATGGCTCGGGGTCTCCCCAGGCCCGCCAGGGCCGAGCGGATGCTCCGGCGGAGCAGGAACCGCGTACCGGGACCGACCGTGGTCCCTCGGCCTCGCGCACCCCGAACCAGGGTCAGGCCCCGTCCGGCGAAGGCGGTGACGGCGGCAAGCGCGCGAGCGCTGCGGCCGCGCCCGCCGAGCCGGCTCCCACACCCCCCAAGGTCCGGTCCGAGAACGAGGTAGGGCCTCGAATAGCCCTGCGTAACTGGCGCATCTCCACGCGTCTGGTCGCGCTCCTCACCCTTCCCGTGGTCGCGGCCACGACCCTGGGCGGCATCCGCATCGGCGACTCGCTCCAGGACATGGAGCAGCTCGACCACATGCAGCTGCTCACCAAGCTGACCCGTGAGGCGACGGACCTCGCGCAGGCCCTCCAGGCCGAGCGCGACCTGTCCGCCGGCCCGCTGGCCAACGACCGGCCGATCAGCGACTACCAGGTCGCCAACCCGCGCCGGAAGACGGACCGGGAGCTGAAGGCCTTCCTCGACGCCACCGAGGAGATCCCGGCGTCCGAGGGCGACGAGGCGCTGCGGAGCATCCGCCAGAACGTCAGCCAGATCGCCTCGCAGGTCACCGAGCTCCACGCCATCCGGGGCAGCGCCTACAAGAAGGGCGTCTCCAACTCGGTGACGGTCGAGGCGTACAGCCGCCTCATCCGCTCGCTCCTCAGCCTGTCCCAGGACATGGCGCAGGCGACCAGCAACCCCGAGATGATCAAGCGGACCCGCGCGCTCGCCGCGTTCTCGTCCGCCAAGGAGTACGCCTCCATCCAGCAGGCGATCATCGCGGCCGCACTCCCGCCGAGCGACCGGACCTCCGGCAAGATCCAGCAGGGTGACCGCCTCTACGGCGAGGCCGCCCTCAACAGTGAGGGCGACGAACTCAAGTCGTTCCGGGCGATCTACGAGTCCACCGGTGGCGACGCCGCCGAGCGGACCGAGTCGCTGAACTCCGGCGACCCGTCGATCGTCGCGGCCGACAAGTACGCCGAGCGCGTGCTGAACTCGGACAACGGGATGCCGGACAGCGCCAAGCGCGGTTACCTGAACTTCACCGACGAGTACAGCACCAAGATCACGGCCATGAACCGCATCGAGCGCGGTCTGCTCGGCGACATGGAGACGATGGCCCGTGAGCTGAAGCAGGAGTCGCAGCGCGAAGCCATCATCAACGGTGCGCTGATCCTCCTCGTCCTCGGCGTCTCCCTCATCGGTGCGTTCGTCGTGTCCCGGTCCATGATCCGGTCGCTGCGCAGGCTGCAGGACACCGCGACCAAGGTCGCCCAGGACCGTCTGCCCGAACTCGTCAAGCAGCTCTCCGAGTCCGACCCGCAGGACGTCGACACCTCCGTGGAATCGGTCGGTGTGCACTCCCGGGACGAGATCGGCCAGGTGGCCGCGGCCTTCGACGACGTGCACCGCGAGGCCGTCCGCCTCGCCGCCGAGCAGGCCCTCCTCCGGGGCAACGTCAACGCGATGTTCACCAACCTCTCGCGGCGTTCCCAGGGCCTCATCCAGCGCCAGCTCTCGCTCATCTCCGAGCTGGAGTCCCGCGAGGCAGACCCGGACCAGCTCTCCTCGCTCTTCAAGCTCGACCACCTCGCGACCCGCATGCGCCGGAACGGCGAGAACCTCCTCGTCCTCGCCGGCGAGGAGCCGGGACGTCGCTGGACCCGTCCGGTCCCGCTGGTCGACGTCCTGCGTGCCGCCGCCTCCGAGGTGGAGCAGTACGAGCGCATCGAACTGGCCGCGGTCCCGGCCACCGAGGTCGCCGGCCGGGTCGTCAACGACCTCGTCCACCTGCTCGCCGAGCTCCTGGAGAACGCCACCTCGTTCTCCTCCCCCCAGACCAAGGTGCGGGTCACCGGTCACGCGCTGCCCGACGGCCGGGTGCTGGTCGAGATCCACGACACCGGAATCGGCCTCTCCCCCGAGGACCTCGCCGCGATCAACGAGCGGCTCGCCTCGCCGCCCACAGTGGACGTCTCGGTCTCCCGCCGCATGGGCCTCTTCGTGGTCGGCCGCCTGTCCCTGCGACACGGCATCCGGATCCAGCTCCGCCCCTCCGACTCGGGCGGCACCACCGCCCTCGTCATGCTCCCCGTCGATGTCGCCCAGGGCGGCAAGAAGCCCATGCCCAAGCCGGGCGCGGGCGGTCAGGGTGCCGCACCGCAGGGTGGCTCCGCCCCCGGTGGCCGGCTCCCGGGCGGTCCCGGTGCGAACGGCGGCCCCGGCGGCGGACGCCCGGGCGGCGGTCCCTCGTCAGCGGCCGGTCGTCTCGGCGCCGGCGCCAGTGCGGCGCGCGGTCAGGTCGGTGCGGGCGGTCCCCGGGCCGCACTGCCCGCCCGTGACGGCGCCCCGCACGCCGGCGGTCCGCAGGGCCCCCAGCAGCCCCGCACCCCTCAGCCGCAGAACGCCCAGGCCGAGCAGACCGGTCAGTTCCCGCAGGTCCCCCAGGCCCCGCAGGCTCCCCAGACCCCACAGTCGTCCGAGCCGCTGCGTCCGAGCCCCGGCGGGAACGGCCTCATCGGCGGTGCCGCGAGCGCGATCCCGTCCCGTACGGACGTGTGGGGCCAGCAGTCCGGTCCCGCGGCGCAGCCGCCGCAGGGCCAGGCCCAGCAGGGCGGTTACGGCGTCCCGCACGCCGAACTGCCCGGCGGCAACGCCGAGCAGCAGCGCCCGCAGGCCGCGAGCTGGGGCAACGACCCGATGCAGCAGCCGGTCCGACGGCCGCAGCAGGAGATGTCCCCGCTGGACGCTCCGCGCGGCCACGACGAGCAGGATTCCACGGGCCGCTTCGGCTCGACGGCCGCTCCGCAGGGTCCCGGCTCCACGGGCCAGTTCCCGCGCCCCGACTTCGGCGCCCCGCAACAGCCGCAGGCCCCGCAGGGATACCAGGGCGGCCAGCAGGACCCGGCGTCGACGGCGCAGTTCCCGCGCCCGGACTTCGGAGCCCCGCAGGGTCCCGGCTCCACCGGCCAGTTCCCGCGCCCCGACTTCGGCGCCCCGCAACAGCCGCAGGCCCCGCAGGGATACCAGGGCGGCCAGCAGCAGTACGGCCAGCAGCCCTTCGTGCCGCAGGCCCAGCCGCAGGCGCCTCGACAGCGGACCGGCGACGAGTTCGGTGCTCCCCGCCCGGCCGAGCCGGCCCAGCCCCAGCTCCAGCAGCCGCGCCGCCCGGAGGCCCTGCCTCCGGCCGGCGGTGCGGGTGACGGTCGTGCCCCCGCGTACGACGCGATGGACCCCAACTGGTTCCAGCAGGAGCAGGGTCAGCAGGCTCCGACCGGCGGCCCTGGGCCGGAGGTGACGCGGACGGGGCAGACCCCGATCGTGTCGCAGCCGTCCGCCCAGGGGCACCGTCCGGCCGGCGACCCGGCCGCCGACGGCGGCCGACAGAACGGCGCGGCCGCCTGGCGGACCTCGCCCAACGACGAGTTGGTGCGCCAGGCGGAGCGGGTGCGCAAGCCCGCGGCCGGCGGCGTCACCACCTCCGGCCTTCCGCGCCGCGTGCCGAAGGCCAACCTCGTACCCGGGACCGCCCAGGAGCAGGCCCACACGGCCGGCCCCCAGGTCTCGCGTGCACCCGACGACGTCCGCGGCCGGCTCACGAATCTGCGCCGCGGCATCCAGCAGGGCCGCCAGGCCGGCAACTCGACCACGGGTAGCCACCACCTCGGCCCGAACCACCAGCAGGAGCGTTAGTTGAACGCGATGAGCCAGGCGGCGCAGAATCTAAACTGGTTGATCACCAACTTCGTGGACAACACCCCCGGGGTGTCGCACACGGTGGTGGTCTCCGCCGACGGACTCCTGCTGGCGATGTCCGAAGGATTCCCCCGCGACCGCGCCGACCAGCTGGCGGCGGTCGCATCCGGACTCACCTCGCTGACCGCGGGCGCGTCCCGGATCTTCGAGGGCGGTCCCGTGGCACAGACCGTGGTGGAGATGGAGCGCGGCTTCCTCTTCCTCATGTCCGTCTCGGACGGCTCCTCGCTGGCCGTGCTCGCGCACCCCGATTGCGACATCGGCCTCGTGGGCTACGAGATGGCGCTGCTGGTCGACCGGGCCGGCAGCGTGCTCACCCCGGATCTCCGCGCGGAGCTCCAGGGCAGCCTGCTCCACTAGGCCCCGCACACCAGCCCCCGTCCGCATCGACCGACGGGACGGTACGCCCCTCCGTACCGTCCCGGCACCGTTCACCGTCCGGCCGCCCCATCCGGCCCCCCACCGGCCCCATCAGACGGCAGAAAGTTTGCTGTCACGCCCGGAGGATTCATGACCCCGCCCCCCGCCTCTCACGATCCGTACGGCGCTTCAGCCGACGAGTACGGACATGAGGGCGACCAGCCGCTGGTGCGTCCGTACGCGATGACCGGCGGTCGGACCCGGCCGCGCTACCAGCTCGCCATCGAGGCGCTGGTCAGCACGACCGCCGACCCGGCGCACCTCGCCACGCTCCTGCCGGAGCACCAGCGGATCTGCCACCTCTGCCGTGAGGTCAAGTCGGTGGCCGAGGTCTCGGCACTCCTGTCGATGCCCCTCGGCGTCGCCCGGATCCTCGTCGCCGACCTGGCGGAGGCCGGCATGGTGGCGATCCACCAGCCGGGCAACGGAGAGACCGGCGGCACGCCGGACGTGACACTGCTCGAAAGGGTGCTCAGTGGACTTCGCAAGCTCTAGCGGCGGCGCGGCCAGATCGACCACCAGCGCGAAGATCGTGGTGGCGGGCGGCTTCGGCGTGGGCAAGACCACGTTCGTCGGCGCCGTCTCGGAGATCAACCCGCTGCGTACCGAAGCCGTCATGACCTCCGCCTCCGCGGGGATCGACGACCTCACGCACACCGGTGGCAAGACGACGACGACCGTCGCCATGGACTTCGGCCGCATCACCCTCGACCAGGACCTGATCCTGTACCTGTTCGGCACCCCCGGACAGGACCGCTTCTGGTTCATGTGGGACGACCTGGTCCGCGGCGCCATCGGCGCCGTCGTCCTCGTCGACACCCGCCGCCTCGCCGACTGCTTCCCCGCCGTCGACTACTTCGAGAACAGCGGCCTCCCCTTCGTCATCGCCCTCAACGGCTTCGACGGAAACCAGCCCTACCAGCCCGAAGAAGTGCGCGAGGCCCTCCAGATCGGCCCCGACACCCCCATCATCACCACCGACGCCCGCCACCGCGCCGACGCCAAGAGCGCCCTCATCACGCTCGTCGAACACGCCCTCATGGCACGGCTCAAGTAACCGGGACGGCCAGGGCAGTTGTCATGTGCCTCCGGCCTGGGACGATCTGTGTCCTTCGACACGACCGCCCCCACGTTCATAACGTTTCGACAGAGAATTGGAGCGCCCCGGACACCCGACGCATCCGATCGGTGTCACTGCGCTCACATGAGCCCCGCCTTTTGGCGGGGCTCGCTCTTTATGCCCGTTTTATGTGAGGCCTGGACCACTGAAAGGAGCTTCTTCCCACTGTTTGGAACGGACCCCCTTCACGTGCTGCAATTCATGAACTCCCGAGTAGTACGGCCCTGAACGAAACACCGGCACAACGTAGGTGCCGACGCCGAGAGGTTGTTGGTCGAGTGAGGCGAAGCAAGGAAAGCTCCGCGGAGCAGGAGGCGCGGGGCAACTTCACGCCGCCGTCGCGCACGGCGGCGTCGCCCGCGGACGTGCCCGTCACCCCGCCGCCGCCTGCCCAGACGACCAAGGGAAGCTCCAGCAAGCTGTCGCCCCGCAACTGGCGCGTGCCCACGCGACTGAACGCGATCCTCCTGATACCCGTGCTCGTCGGCCTCGTCATGGGTGGCTTCCAGGTCAAGACGGCGATCGACACCTGGCAGGAGGCGCAGGACGCCGAGAAGACGGCCCTCATCGTCCGGGCCGCCTCGGACTACAGCACCGCACTGCTCAACGAGCGCGACCTCACCGCCCGTCCCCTTCTGACGGCGAAGAACTCCGAGGACCGCGAGGCGGACGAGGTCACCAAGGCCTACTCCGCCACCGACGCCGCCAAGGCGAAGTTCGACGAGGCGGTCAAGAACATGCCGTCGGGCCAGGGCCTGGAGCGCCGCCTGCGGCTGTTCCAGGACGAGGAGCCCAAGCTGGAGGCGCTGCGCAAGGCGGCGTACACCCGGGCCCTCGACCCGGTGAACACCCAGCTCGGCTACACCGGCGTGCAGCACTACCTGATGGAGTTCTCCAACGAGCTCGGGCTGGGCACCGGCAACGTCACCAGCTACGGCCGCACGGTCTACGCGGTCCAGCTCGCCAAGGCGGCCGAGTCGCTCCAGCGCTCCATCGGCACGCAGCTCCTGGTCCGTCCCAGTCAGGACGAGGTCGTCTTCGGCCAGCAGTCGGTGGCCTTCAACTCGTACAACTACCTGGAGCAGATCGCCCTCGGCGAGTACAACTCCGGCGGCACCGCCGAAGACGTCGAGCACCTGAAGAAGGTCATGGCCGGCAAGGCCTCCGACGGCGAGAAGCGGATGTCCGCGGCCGGCGTCGAACTGCCCAAGGGCAAGGACGGCTCCGTCTACTCCGGCGTGGCCGCCCGGATCGGCACCGCCAAGGGCCCCGAGGGCATCGAGGCCCTGCAGGCGAAGGGGATCACCCCCGACACCTGGATGGCCATCGCGACCGCCAAGTTCGACGGCTACAGCGAGGTCGAGAAGACCCTCGTGGACAAGGCCGTGACCGAGGCCGCCAAGATCTCCGACGAGGCCAAGACGGACGCCTGGGTCATCGGCGGCATCGTGGTCATCGCCCTGCTCGCCGCCTTCATCCTGGCCGGCGTCATGGCCCGCCAGATGAGCCGCTCGATGCGGGAGCTCCGGACCGCGGCCTTCACCATCGCCGAGCAGCGCCTCCCGATGCTCGTCGACCAGCTCTCCCGCGCGGAACCGGGCCGGGTCGACACCCGCGTCCAGCCCATCCCGATCGACTCCCAGGACGAGATCGGCGAGGTCGCCCGCGCCTTCGACCAGGTCCACCGCGAGGCCGTCCGGCTCGCCGCCGAGCAGGCCATGCTCCGGGGCAACGTCAACGCGATCTTCACCAACCTCTCGCGTCGCAACCAGTCCCTGATCGAGGGCCAGTTGACCCTCATCACGGACCTGGAGAACAACGAGGCCGACCCGGACCAGCTGGAGAACCTCTTCCGCCTGGACCACCTCGCGACCCGCATGCGCCGCAACGGCGAGAACCTCCTCGTCCTCGCCGGCGAGGAGCCCGGCCGCCGCTGGGACCAGCCGGTCCCGCTGGTCGACGTCATGCGTGCCGCCTCCTCCGAGGTGGAGCAGTACGAGCGCATCGAGCTCGCCGGCGTCCCGGAGGCCGAGATCCACGGCCAGGCCGTGACCGACCTCGTGCACCTGCTCGCCGAGCTCCTGGAGAACGCCACCACCTTCTCCTCCCCGCAGACCAAGGTCCGCGTCACCGCGACCCGTCTCCCCGACGGCCGCGTGATGGTCGAGATCCACGACAAGGGCATCGGCCTCACCGCCGAGGACTTCGCGGACATCAACCACAAGCTGGCCAACCCGCCGACCGTGGACGCCGCCGTCTCGCAGCGCATGGGCCTCTTCGTGGTCGGTCGGCTCGCCGACCGGCACGGGATCCGCGTCCAGCTCCGCCCCTCGGGCGAGCAGGCCGGCACCACCTCGCTGGTCATGCTGCCGGATGCGATCACGCACGGCGGCGGCGGGGAGCAGCCGCTCCAGGACGACTTCACCGTCTCCCAGATCATTCCGCAGCAACAGCAGAGCGGCTTCGACGACGGCGCCCCGCAGCCGATGCTGACCGCGGCCGACCTCGGCTTCGACGACTCCCGCTACGAGCAGCCGGCCGGGGAAGAGCGTCCGCTCGACCCGGTCAACCGCTCGCTCCAGCGCGAGGGACGGCGGGCAGCCCTGGAGGCCCAGGCCCAGGGTGCTGACCCTGCGCCCTTCCAGGACGGGGCGGAGCCGGCCGAGCAGTACGACCAGGGCGAGCAGTACGGCCGGGCCGAGCAGTACGACCGGTCCCAGGAGTACGCTCAGCAGCAGGCCCAGGGGTACCCGGCCGAGGACCACCCGGCGCAGGAGTACGGCCAGCCCGGTCAGGACCAGCAGTACGGTCAGGACCAGCAGTACGGTCAGGATTACGGGACCGACTACCCTCAGCAGGGCGAGTACGGCTACCCCGAGCAGGGTTACCAGGCGTACCCCCAGCAGGGCTATGCGGAGGACTCGTACACACCCTCGGGAACCGAACGTCAGCAGTACGACAATGCGTTCGATCCCCAGTCTCACCAGGCTCAGTGGCCTGATCAGAGCGCATACCAGGGTGGTTACGAACAGGATTTCGGAGCAGAATCGGAATCTGCTCCGAGCGCTCCCGAACAAGCCCCCGACCGCGTAGGCTTCGACCGTCCGGGTTCGACCCCGAGTACCGCCCCGGACACCGGCCACGCGCTGACCGACGCCGGTCTGCCGCGCCGCGGCAGCGTCGCTCCGCAGACGCGGCAGGCGCCGCAGCAGCAGCCGAAGCCCGCGCAGCCGGTGCAGCAGCAGGACGAAGCCGACGGCTCCGACGAATGGCGCTCGACGAACGACGAGCGCTGGCAGCGGGCCGGAAAGCTCAAGGACCCCAAGGCGGGCGGGGTCACCTCGTCCGGTCTCCCCCGGCGGGTCCCGAAGGCCAACCTGGTCGAGGGCACGGCTGAGCAGACCCCGCAGGGCGGCCCCCAGGTCTCCCGCGCACCCGAGGACGTGCGGGGCAGGTTGAGCAACCTGCGCCGGGGCGTTCAGCAGGGGCGGAATGCGGGAACGGACACGAACGGATCGGGCCTCGGCCCGGGCAGTACCTACAACCAGGAGCGTTAGTGTGAGCATGAGCCAGGCGGCGCAGAATCTGAACTGGTTGATCACCAACTTCGTGGACAACACCCCCGGGGTGTCGCACACGGTGGTGGTCTCCGCCGACGGACTCCTGCTGGCGATGTCCGAAGGATTCCCCCGCGACCGCGCCGACCAGCTGGCGGCGGTCGCATCCGGACTCACCTCGCTGACCGCGGGCGCGTCCCGGATCTTCGAGGGCGGTGCGGTCAACCAGACCGTGGTGGAGATGGAGCGCGGCTTCCTCTTCATCATGTCGATCTCGGACGGCTCCTCGCTGGCCGTGCTCGCACACCCGGAGGCCGACATCGGCCTCGTGGGCTACGAGATGGCCCTGCTCGTGGACCGCGCGGGCACGGTTCTGACTCCCGACCTCCGGGCGGAACTTCAGGGAAGTCTTCTCAACTAACAGACAGACAGTGCGTTTCGCGCCACCGCACCGTAATGTGCGGTGGCGCGGGTCCAAGGGACATGGACCGCGAGGCAGTCGGAGGAGGAGACGTGGGTACACCACCGGGCGCAAGCCCTTATCACGGTTATGACGCGCACCAGGCGCCCCTGGGCGACGCTGCGCACAACCGGTTCAACTTCCCCTCCGCCCCGAGCAGACAGGGCACCTCCCAGCCCTACGGACAGCCTCAGGTCCCCTCGACGCCGGCGGGCTCTCCGTCGACCCCGCGCGGCCCTTCCGCCGCCGGTGGTTCCGGTGGGCACAACCCGCTGGTGCGTCCGTACGCGATGACCGGCGGTCGGACCCGGCCGCGCTACCAGCTCGCCATCGAGGCGCTGGTCAGCACGACCGCCGACCCGGCCCGGTTGCAAGGGCAGTTGCCCGAGCACCAACGGATCTGCCGGCTCTGCTTCGAGATCAAGTCGGTCGCGGAGATCTCGGCGCTCCTCTCCATCCCCCTCGGCGTCGCCCGAATCCTCGTCGCCGACCTGGCGGAGGCCGGACTCGTCGCCATTCACCAACCCGGCGGCGACGAGGCCGCCGGCGGTCAGCCAGACGTGACACTGCTCGAAAGGGTGCTCAGTGGACTTCGCAAGCTCTAGCGGCGGCGCGGCCCGTTCAACCACCAGCGCGAAGATCGTGGTGGCGGGCGGCTTCGGCGTGGGCAAGACCACGTTCGTCGGCGCCGTCTCGGAGATCAACCCGCTGCGTACCGAAGCCGTCATGACCTCCGCCTCCGCGGGGATCGACGACCTCACGCACACCGGCGACAAGACGACGACGACCGTCGCCATGGACTTCGGCCGCATCACCCTCGACCAGGACCTGATCCTGTACCTGTTCGGCACCCCCGGACAGGACCGCT
>NZ_JBHYMF010000185.1:0-13358 GCF_042742855.1 Streptomyces sp. NPDC058877
CTACCTCGCCGGCCTCTACCTACGCGCCTCGATGATCTGGCTCAAAGACCTCACCCGGACCACCTGATGATCACAACCAAATACGCTCCCTAGGGACAGAAGCCTCGCACATCCGCCGACGCTGCTGCATCGCCTTTCTCTCCGGCCCAACCGTGCTGACAGACAATCTTCTCCGTGGACTTCCGCCCACGACCAGCATGAGCGCCCCGGGGACCGGTCACACCAGTCCTTTGACCTGCGACTTCAAGTTGGCGGAGGCTCACTGCGATCCACTGGGCGGTGGCCTTGGCGGCGGCGGAACACCCCCACGTCGGTGGGGAAGACGCCGCAATCCGCGTCTCCCCGGCGCCCTGGACCGGAACACCCCCACGTCGGTGGGGAAGACCCCCGGCTCCTCCCACAGGTACATCCCGCCCACGGAACACCCCCACGTCGGTGGGAAAGACCGCGCGGTCGCGAGCATCGTGGACCGGAGCTGCGGAACACCCCCACGTCGGTGGGGAAGACGAGCCCTGCTCGAAGTAGCGGGTGAAGTGCGGCGGAACACC
Source organism: Streptomyces sp. NPDC058877 (assembly GCF_042742855.1). NCBI lineage: Bacteria > Bacillati > Actinomycetota > Actinomycetes > Kitasatosporales > Streptomycetaceae > Streptomyces > Streptomyces sp. NPDC058877. The sequence goes on from NZ_JBHYMF010000185.1 coordinate 549, forward strand.
CCCACGTCGGTGGGGAAGACGCCGGCGGTGCGGGCGATGGCCTGGAGGTCGGCGGAACACCCCCACGTCGGTGGGGAAGACCCGCGCGTCTCCCAGACTCGAATGGTGCCGGGCGGAACACCCCCACATCGGTGGGGAAGACTGTCGCCCGGGGCCGGGCATGTGCGGTCAGATCGGAACACCCCCACGTCGGTGGGGAAGACCTGCCGGGTGAGCCGATGGACTGCGGGCACGACGGAACACCCCCACGTCGGTGGGGAAGACGGATCCTCGACGTACCGCCTGCGGATCTGGTACGGAACACCCCCACGTCGGTGGGGAAGACGGGTGATGTTGACGGAGATGAAGCCTCGTTCGCGGAACACCCCCACGTCGGTGGGGAAGACCGGTTCTCCGCCTGCGTGCGGCTCTCCTCGGCCGGAACACCCCCACGTCGGTGGGGAAGACGTCCAGGGCGGGGGCGGGACTGCGGCGGCGGGCGGAACACCCCCACGTCGGTGGGGAAGACCGTGCGCAGCAGCCAGCGCCGCCACGCGTCCGCGGAACACCCCCACGTCGGTGGGGAAGACGGGCAGCGAGGTCCCCAGGGCATCCGCCACAGCGGAACACCCCCACGTCGGTGGGGAAGACCGTCATGTGGTTGCGGCCGATCGCCACCGCGACGGAACACCCCCACGTCGGTGGGGAAGACGTGCGCCAGTTCCCGACTTCGACGACGTGCAGCGGAACACCCCCACGTCGGTGGGGAAGACGGCGTCGCCGTTGATGACGTGCAGGAACGTGGTCGGAACACCCCCACGTCGGTGGGGAAGACCCCTCGTCGAGCGCGGCCGGACGCCCGAGCGTCGGAACACCCCCACGTCGGTGGGGAAGACTCGGCCACGCGGAGGGCCTGCGCCTCGGCGAGCGGAACACCCCCACGTCGGTGGGGAAGACGATCACGACGCCGGTCACGGTCGAGGTGAGCTCGGAACACCCCCACGTCGGTGGGGAAGACGAACTGCTGGCCTGGGCCGTCTCCCGCGAGTCCGGAACACCCCCACGACGGTGGGGAAGACGTCTCCGTGGGCATCTCAAGTGCGGCTGCGCCCGGAACACCCCCACGACGGTGGGGAAGACGATCTTCGGCACCCCAGCGAGATCACGGAATCCGGAACACCCCCACGACGGTGGGGAAGACTCGATGCGGCCGGCGTAGTTGTGCACGTTCACCGGAACACCCCCACGACGGTGGGGAAGACCCCGCCCAGGCCATGCACCGCCTGGACGACCGCGGAACACCCCCACGACGGTGGGGAAGACGGGATGGTGGCGACGCGCCAGTACCCGGCCAGCGGAACACCCCCACGACGGTGGGGAAGACTCGGCCCGGATCGACCCCACCCGTACTGGGACCGGAACACCCCCACGACGGTGGGGAAGACGCCTCCCCGCCTCCCCGCCTCTCTCCCTACCTCGGAACACCCCCACGACGGTGGGGAAGACACCCACACCCGGCCGCCCTTCGGGGGCGCCGGCGGAACACCCCCACGACGGTGGGGAAGACTCAAGGAGCGCCTGGACGAAGCCGACCGCGTCCGGAACACCCCCACGACGGTGGGGAAGACCGGACGGCACCCGCGTTGATGGGAAAGGCCGCCGGAACACCCCCACGACGGTGGGGAAGACACGAGACGTTCCGGCCCGACTGGTACGACACGCGGAACACCCCCACGACGGTGGGGAAGACGCGTAGATCAGGTTCGGGCCCCGTTGGCGGAGCGGAACACCCCCACGACGGTGGGGAAGACACGCTGGCGGAGACGACGCCGCCGGAGAGGTTCGGAACACCCCCACGACGGTGGGGAAGACGCAGATCGCCGTCGTCCGCGGTGGAGACACCTCCGGAACACCCCCACGACGGTGGGGAAGACGATGCGGCCGGCACGCGGCACGGGCCGGACGCCGGAACACCCCCACGACGGTGGGGAAGACGACCGCCGCCGTCAGCTCCGCACGCCGGAGAACGGAACACCCCCACGACGGTGGGGAAGACATGGGCTCGGGTGCGCTGGGGGCGGGCTGGCGCGGAACACCCCCACGACGGTGGGGAAGACGTCGTCCGTATTCACCGCCCGCCCCCGCTCATCGGAACACCCCCACGACGGTGGGGAAGACGAGCTGGGGCCCTTCGCGCCGTACACGTACCGCGGAACACCCCCACGACGGTGGGGAAGACGCGTTCGGGGTCTCCCAGGGGACCCCCGTCCTCGGAACACCCCCACGACGGTGGGGAAGACGTCGAGGACTGCTTCGGCGGGGCGCAGTTGTTCGGAACACCCCCACGACGGTGGGGAAGACCCTGCGACGGGTGCGAGTACTGCGAACACCCGCGGAACACCCCCACGACGGTGGGGAAGACCCTTCGTGACCTGCAACTCAGCAGAGGCTTTGCAATTGCTTTACCAGCGCTGCTGGCCGGGTACTGAAGCGCATGCCGCAAAGCTACCCGACCGTTCACCCGCGTGTTGTCAGTGCCGCATGGTGGAGTAGACGTGGACGGGCTCCGACGACACGGGCCGAGCGCGCGGACGGTAGGGGAATACTCATGATGCGACGGCCGGACACAGCTCCTGATGAGACGGCGTGGGGAAAGTCTCGGGGGTTGGATCCCAAGCTTCCGGCCTATCCGCTGGTGAGGCACCTGCTGGATGCTGCGGCGATTGCCCTGTTCTTGTGGGACCACTACTTGTCCGACAACCAGAGGCTGGCCATCGCCGAGGGTTTCGGCTTGTCCGATGCGCCGGATCGGGCACGCGCTCTGACCGCGCTCTGCGCGGGGCTGCACGACATCGGGAAGCTCTCCGGGTTCCAGTTCTGCGATGCTCGAGGGCGCAGCGGCTTGAGTGACTCGCTGGCGGGTGATCCGGGAAGGATCGGCGTCGAGCGGCTCGGGCACGACATCGCCGGGATGGAAGCGGTACCCGCCGTTCTGGAGGCTCTGGGCTTTGGTACGACGGTGGACGCGGAGATCGAGCGTATCGCTGAGGTGCTGGGCGGGCACCACGGGCGTTTCCACCGGTTCGACCCGCAAAGGACGCACCCATCGCGTCACTCGCATCTCGGTGGCGCAATGTGGGCACGGCAGCGTGAGGCCCATGCTGCCGCAGTCCTTGACGCTCTGGGCGATCCTTCTCCTCCGACGAGGTTCCGTGCTCCGGCGGCTGTGCTGGTGACTGGCGTGGTGATCCTGGCTGACTGGTTGGTCAGCCAGGAGGGGTATCTTCGGCGCCGGCAGCGACAGCTTGATCCCTCTCTTGCTCGTCACTTTGAGATGTCGCTGAGGGATGCTGAAGCCTTGGTGCGTGAGGCCGGTCTCATGCCTGTGGATCTGAAGCGCAAGGGGTTCGCGGAGGCGTACGGGATCACGGGTGAGCCGAACCCGTTGCAGCGCTCGATCGTCGACGGTCTGGCTCCGCTCCGCGGTGGGACGGGGGGTGGCGCGCCTAAGGCGGGGATCATGCTGGTGACGGCTGCACCGGGCGACGGGAAGAGTGAGGCGGCGTTGGAGGCCGAGCGCCTCCTGTCACGGGCCTTCGGCACACGCGGGTTCGCGTTTCTCCTGCCGACCATGGCGACGAGCGATCAAATGCACAGCCGTATCGCTCAGATTCTGGCCAGGCAAGATGGAACGGAGGCAGGTCTGACGCTGACGCACAGTATGGCGTGGTTGAGCAGTGCTTACGCCGCTGGGGACCTTCAGGCAGGTGGGCGGGTGTTGGTGTGTGAGGGCGAGGACGACGCTACGACGGCCGAGAAGCAGACTGCGAGGCACCTGGCTGCGATGCGCCCGTCGAGCTGGTTGTTCGGGGCCAAGCGGCCGTTGCTTGCTCAGTACACGGTGGGCACCATCGATCAAGCTCTGATGGCGGTCTTGCCGGTTCGGCACAACGCCCTGCGGCTGCTTGCTCTCTCGGGGAAGACGTTCATCGTCGACGAGGCACACGCCTACGATTCCTACATGCAGGTCCTACTGGGCCGACTGCTCAACTGGCTCGGCAGGTACGGCGTGCCGGTGATCCTGTTGTCGGCGACGCTGCCGTCCTCAGTCAGTGACAAGCTGGTCAAGGAGTATCTGCAGGGCGCGGGGCTCAAGCGCAAGCAGCGGGAGGGCCGAACCTTCCAGGCTCCCTATCCGGGCTGGTTGTACGTGGATGCGAGTGACGGCCACTCCAAGCAGATCGAGCCCAGGGCACAGCAGGCGCAGGCACAGGAGCGTCGCATGCGCCTGGAGGTGCAGATCGAGCCCGTCGTCCATCACGCGCAGGGCGGACGGCGAGGTCGGCTCTCGGTGATCGAGCGCTTGTTGGAGCCCGTCGTCACTGACGAGGGCGGCTGTGCTCTGGTCGTTTGCAATACGGTTGCGCAGGCGCAGGAGACGTACGAGCACCTCAAGAGACACTTCGGTGGGAGTGGGCTGGCACTGTCCGGGCAGCGCGAGGGAGAGGAACACGATCTGCAGCTGCTGCATGCCCGGTTTCCTGGTGACGTGCGGGAGAGGCGGACCAAGGCGGTGACGTCCGGAATGGGACGAGGGGGGCCCAGGCCGCAGCGAAGGGTCGTCGTCGCCACTCAAGTCGTCGAGCAGTCACTGGACCTGGATGCTGATGTCGTGATCAGTGACCTCGCCCCGCTCGCGCTCCTGTTGCAGCGGGCTGGGCGGTGTTGGCGTCATGAGACTTGGTGGGTGCGCCACGGCTATCCAGGCGGGCGGAAACGTCCGGCCTGGGCAGCGGCGACGGGACCGCGCCTGGTGGTGCTGGACCCGATCGCAGGTCAGGGCGGTGTCCCCGTGCAATGGGGCGAGGTCTACACGGAAGCTCTCCTCAAGGAGACCTCGTCGACGCTTCATGAGCGTGGAACGCAGGGGATCTGCATCCCCGAGGACGTCCAGGAACTCGTCGAGAGAGTGCACGGCGACCGAAGTGATCGATTCGACTGGAGCCTCTCGGACACGGCGGAGGCTTGGGTGGCCCATGTAGGCAAGACCATCGCACAAAAAGGCGTTGGTGCTCTCCTGGCCATCCCCCTCGTGGGCCACGTCACGAGGCTGAACCAGCTCCACCACCTGCAAGGCGAGGAGGATGAATGGGAGGCGTCCACCCGTTTGGGGGCAAACTCGATACGTCTCCTGTGCGTCTACGCGCATCCAAACGGGACGGTCACGCTCGACCTGGCGGGAGAGCGGCCACTGCCCAGGGCCGCGGCAGGCGGCCGGATGGAACTCTCCGATGTACGAGCCGTTATGGGCCGAACCATCCCGGTCAACGCGGAATGGTTCAAGGGCGAGCGGGAACGGCACCAACCCCCGGCGGACTGGTCCGAGCACGCGATGCTGGGTGACCTCGTGGTCGTGCACCTGCCGGTGCGCGACCACGAGGTCCAGGCAGTCACGGTCGGAGGCAAGCACCTTCTGCTCGACGAGGAGCTGGGCCTCCTGCGCTCTTGAGTCACCGCTGCCAGCGCATGCAACACCCCCACATCGGCGGGGACTTCATGCTGAACTGAGACACCGTGTCACCTACGGTGGTACACCCTCGCAGCGGCGAGGAGATGATGCCTCCGGTCGCGTGGTGCAGCTTAACTCTCACAACGGCTCCGGCCGGTCACAGTGCACTGGTGGTCATCGCTGGTGTCGTGCCGCATCGGTGATGGCCATCACAAGTGCCCCGTAGGCCGCACATTGCGTGGCGCTGGGGCTCAGGACCAGGACGACGATCACGATCAGCGAAATCGCACCCCAGGAACGTGGCACTGGCCAGTCGACGGCAGTGGTGACGGATGCTGACATGCAAGGCACAGGTACTCCTTCGGGAGGCTTGGCACGGTCGAGTCCGGCACTACGGGCGCCTTGGCGAAGATCAAGCGGGCGCGCTGCGCCGCAAGGGTGGGATCCAAGGCAAACCGGGTCACTTACGGCTTCAGTAAGTTGCGTACACGAGGAGCCTCGCAGTGGCCTACTGGCCTTCGCACGCTCGCGCAGACGACTTGTCAGTGGCTGGTGCTTCAGTGTTCCAAGTAGGTATTCCGCCCCACCTGGGGGCCGGCTCTTAAGGGGTTGGAGTTGTCGGAAAGTTTCGACCTGCGCAACGAGCCGTGGATTCCGGTACGGGTCCGCGGCCAGTCCGTCCAGGTGGGCCTCAGGCAGTTGTTCCACCGTGCGCACGAGATCGACGATATCGAGCTTCCGGTGCCACCGGCCGCCTCCGGACTGCTGCGAATCCTCGCGGCGTTGGCGTCCCGGATCGCCCAGGAGGACGGTCTGGGGCTCTGCGACGAGGACACGGCCGAGGACGCCGAGGAGTGGTTCGCACTGCGGGCCCGCGTCCTGAAGCAGGGAAGGTTCGATCCCAACGCGGTGGACGCCTACTTCGACGACGAGACGCTCACCGGTCGTTTCGATCTCTTCGATGCGCAGCGTCCGTTCCTCCAGGACCCCCGGCTGCGCAGCGAGTGCGTGGACACCAAGGGCAGGCCCAACTCGTCCGGTATCAACAAGCTCGTCATCGGACGGCCGACTGGTGTCAACGGTGCTGTTCTCTTCGGCCACTTCAATGATGCGGCCCCTGTGGCGGTGCCCGCGGCTGTCGCGGCGTGGCATCTGATTGCGATGCTGTATTACGGGCCGTCGGGTCAGTGCACGCCGCGTCGTATCACGACGGTGCGCGCAGGCAGCGGGGATGCGGGGCCTCTGCGGAAGGCAATCTCTTTTCACACATGGGCCTCGGATTTGTTCACCACTCTGGTGCTCGGTGTGCCCACGCCGGGAAGCGGGGCAGAGGGGAACGACCTGTGTCCGTGGGAGGACGAGCTCCCTGACCCGCTCGGCACGCTGCGCCCGTACACCTGGCCGGGCCGCATGTTGACGGGGCGTGCGCGTCACGCTGTCCTTCTGGTGCCGTCGTCCGACGGCCGGGAGGCTGTGGACGCGTACGTGACCTGGTCCACCCATCAGCCGTCTCCAGCCGTGCGGGACCCGCACGTCATCCTCGACATGCCTCGGTCTGGCGAAGGCGCGCCTTTTGCGCGCCCCGCCGACGGGCACAGGGCGCTGTGGCGCGACCTCGACGCGCTGCTCCTGATCGGTGACAGCCAGACGCAGCGGCCAAGCGCCCTGGACCATCTGCCTCGCAGCTTGGCAGAGCGCCTACGGGTTCGGGCCTACGGCTTCGACCAGGACGGTCAGCAGCGTGACAACATCTGGTTCGAGGCCACCACCCCGCCCGTCCTCGCTTGGCAGCAGCACACGAATCCGGAACTCAGCCCATACCCGGGAATGGCCGAGCATGTGGCGCGCTGTCACCAGGCCGCCGAAGATGTCGCGGACAAACTGCGCTATGCCGCACGTCTGGCGTGGAAGCTGGCCACGGATCCGGTAGAGGACTCCTCGGCCAAGGTGAGGCTGGACCCCAAGAAGCAGGGGCCTTGGGCAGCTCTCGCCGTCAGCCGCTTCTGGGCGGCTGGCGAGCAGGTCTTTTGGGAGCTGGCTACCCCTGATCTGGTCGACTCGGCGCCATACCCACCCTTCGTGCAAATTGCCCTCGACGCCTTGGACGAGGCGATCGGCGCGCGCAGCGCGGACGTGCGCGTCGCCCGGGCTCGGAACAGGGCGCGCACAGTGATTCGCTCTGCCTTGCCGAAGCCGACCATGACCGCCCCAGGGAAGTGAAATGACCTCAATGCCCGCATCCAAGCCTCCGGTCGATCGTCTAGCGCAGCAAAGCGCCTACGTCGCCTACGTTCTCAAGCTGTGCGAGAACAAGAAGAACCGGGCCGATCTCCGAAGCGGTCTGGGAAAGCCGGTGGAGCGTTCCAACTACATGCACCGACTGCTCGTGCCGCGCCTGATGGACGAAGACGTCCAGCACCCGGATACCCGTCGGGCGTACTACGCCATCGCTTCCCTGATCGCGGGGCGACCGCGTGCCGCTCGTGACGCGGAGGTGCAAGCGGCCACCGAAGAGGAAGAGGCGGAATCGGGGACACTCGACGACGGTGCCCAGGCAGCGGATTGGTGGAGGCGCCCCAACCTGGGGGCATCGCTCGCCGAGGCCGTCAACAAGAAGATCATCAAGCCGGATACGGCCGAGTCGGATCTTCATCTGATGGCCCGGCAGTCCAGTGATGCGATCCACCTCCGGCTTCCCGCTCTGACGCGGCAACTGCTCAGCAAGGGCGTCACCCTCGACTGGGCCGTGCTGCTCTACGACCTCACGTGGTGGAACCGCGACCAGGACCGCATCGCGACCCGCTGGCTCGAGAGCTACTTCCGCGTCCGCACCCGTGAACTCCCTTATGACGACGAATCATCCAGCACCTCCGAGGAGAACCACTGATGTCCCTGTTTCTGGACCTGAGCGCCATCCAGTCGGTGCCGACCGCCAACCTCAACCGCGACGACCTGGGTTCACCCAAGACCGTCCGTTACGGCAACGCCACGCGGATCCGCGTCTCCAGCCAGTCCTGGAAGAGGGAGATCCGCCTCGGAGTGGAAGGAGACCTGGGAGAGAAGGCGACCCGAACCCGCCAGGTGCCGGTCAAAGTCAAGGAGGCCCTGGAGAGCCAGGCCAGTTGGCCCGCCGACCTCGCTGCGTTCGCAGGGAAGCAGGTAGCCGCCAGCGCCGGAAAGAAGGGCCTCGGCACGGAGAGTGCGGGACACACCTCCGTCCTGCTCTTCCTCCCCGAGTCCGGGATCGACGAACTCGTCACCGTGTGCCTGGACCACCGCGAGGCGCTGGAGAAGGGACTGGGCAAAAAGACCCCTGGGGTGCTGCTGCCTACCCTCAGAATTGAGGAGATCCTCAAGCGGCGCACCGCCTCCATCAGTCTTCTCGGCCGCATGCTCGCCGAACTCCCCGGCGCGAACGTCGATGGCGCCGCACAGGTCGCGCACGCCTTCACTACCCATGCCAGTGAGCCCCAGCGGGACTACTTCACCGCGGTGGACGACTGGCTCGGCGAGGCGGAAACGGGCAGCGGGCACCTCGACACCGCCGAGTTCAGCGCCGGCGTCTTCTACCGATTCGCGTCCGTCAACATCACCGACCTTCTCAAAAACCTCGACGGTGACGAGAAAGCCGCCCGTACCGTCCTGGCCTCCTTCGCCGACCAGTTCCTGATGAGCCTGCCGCAGGCCAAGCGGACCAGCACCGCTCCTCACACCATCCCGGACCTCGCCTACCTCGCTGTCCGCGCCCAACGCCCCCTCTCCCTCGCCGGAGCGTTCGAGGCACCGATCACCGCCGATGTCACTGGCGGCTTCAGCGCCCCGTCGATCAGCCGACTGTCGTCCTACGCATCCGACCTCAACCGGCTCACCGGCGACCGCAATCGCACCTTCCACGGATACGCCCGGACCGGCGAAGGAGAGCTGGCCGGCCTCGGCACCGCCCACGCATCCTTCCCCAGCCTCATCGACGCCGCTGTCGAAGCGGCCTTCCCGGCCGCCGGGAGCGAGAAGTGACGAGCCTGCTGCTGCGGTTGGCCGGACCACTGCAGTCCTGGGGCGAACGCGCGGCATTCCCCGCCGTCCGCGACACCGCGTCCTTCCCGACCCGCTCCGGACTCATCGGCCTGATCTCCGCAGCCGAAGGCAGAGGACGCGAGGAAAACCCGCAAGATTACGCGGCCTTGGAGTTCACCGTGCGCGTAGACCGCCCCGGCGTCCTGCTGAGCGACTACCACACGGTCGGCGGCGGCTACCCGAAGAACCGCACCGCCGCCACGGCCGGCGGCGGCAACAAGGGCGCGGCAGTGATCACCCGCAGGCACTACCTCGCCGACGCCGTATTCGTCGTCGCCGTCACGGGAGCGGACAACGACATCGAACGCATCGGGACAGCACTCGAATCCCCGCACTGGGCACCCCATCTAGGGCGCCGATCCTGCGCCCCCGACGAGCCCTTCCTGCTGCGCACTGGCATCGACGACCCCGAAGTCGAACTACGCACCCGAGTCCCACTCAGCAGCCCATACCGCGGCGACCGGCAACCTGCGCGCCGCAGCGGCACGGGCATGGTCCGGGTGGACTTCCTGCGGGAGCATCCACCGGCCGACGGCACCGGCAGCGTCATCAACCTGAGCGCTCAGGACATGCCCATCAGCTTCGCACCCCAAGGCCGTATCCACGGCAAACGCCACCTCTACCGGACGACGGAGCACCTGCCCCAGTCGCTCCTCGCCGAGCCGGCCGACCTCCACCGACGCCTGATCGACTACGCCCTGGAGGCCACTGCATGACCCCCTCCGCAGAAATTGCCCGCATCCGTTTGAACCCCCACAGCCGCGCCGTACAGCGAGACCTGCGCGATACGACCGAAATGCACCGCACCCTGATGCGGATGATCCCCGACAACCTCGGCGACACCCCCCGGCACGACACCGGCTTCCTCTTCCGCATCGACGAGGACGACAAGACCAGCACCGTCCTCGTCCAGGCCACAGTCCCACTCGACCACGCCGGCCTGCCCACCGGATACGGCGACGTCCGCATCAAGCAACTCAAGCCGATGTTCGCCGCACTCAGGCCGGGACTCGGCGTGCGGTACCGCATCGCTCTCAACCCGGTAAAACGCGAACGTCTGCCCCTAGAACAGAGAAACAAGCGCGGAAAGATCGTCCCTCTCTCAGGCGCGGAGGCCGACCAGTGGTGGGCCAGACGCGCCGGCGAAGCCGGCCTCCACCTAACTTCCACGGTCTCCACACCACTGCGCCCCGTCCGCCCCCACGGCAGAAACGCACCACCCATACGGCACAGCCTCATCCGCTACGACGGGACGGCCACCATCACCGACCCCGTCGCCCTCACCCAAGCCCTCCTCCAGGGCATCGGCCGCGGAAAACCGTACGGAGCAGGACTCCTCAGCCTCGCCCCAGCCACCACGACATGAGCGCACCCCGAAAGGGTGGCGACGCGCGTGCCCGCCTCGCCACCCCCACACTCGCCATGCTCCCGCGCGTCGCGGACTCCCTCTCCTTCCTCTACCTGGACATGGTCCGCGTCGTTCAGGACGACACCGGCGTCTGCGCCCAGATCCAGGCAACGGAAGACCGCACCGACACCGTCTACATCCCCACCGCGGCACTCTCCTGCCTGCTCCTCGGACCTGGCGTCTCCATCACCACCCGCGCCCTGGCCACCCTCGCCCGCCACGGCACGAGCGTGGTCTGCACCGGATCGGGCGGCGTGCGTGCCTACGCCGGCATCCTGCCCCCCTCACTGACCACCCACTGGCTCGAGCAGCAGGCAACCAGTTGGGCAGACCCAGCACGCCGCCTCAATATCGCCGTACGCATGTACGGCATGCGCTTCGACGCCGAAGACGTGCCCGCCGACGTCACTCTCCACACGCTCCGCGGCCTCGAGGGCCAGAGGATGAAAGCCCTCTACCGGCTACTCGCCCAACAGCACGGCATCGGCCGCTTCCGCCGCAACTATCGCCCCGACCAATGGGACCAACAGGACCCCGTCAACCTCGCCCTGTCGGCAGCGAACACATGCCTGTACGGCATCGTGCACGCTGCCCTGCTCGCACTGGGATGTTCCCCCGCTCTCGGATTCGTCCATGCCGGCACGCAGCACGCCTTCGTCTATGACATCGCCGACCTCTACAAAGCCGATCTCACCCTGCCCGTAGCCTTCTCCCTCCACCAGTCCGCCAACCCCGAGCAGGAAGCACGCCGAAAGTTCCGTGAGGAACTCCGTCTCGTGCGCCTGCTGCCGCGGATCGTCCGGGACATCCAGACGCTCCTCACCCCAGCCGACGACAAGCCAGACGACGAAGATGACGATCGCCTCGACCGCCGCGACGTGCAGATGGTTCATCTCTGGGACCCGCGAGAGGGCGTCCTGCCGGCCGGCGTCAACTACGCACACGGGGAGACCTGATACCTCATGCCGTCCATGCTCGTCATCGCCACCACCGCAGTCCCCGATCACTTGCGCGGTGCCCTCAGCCGATGGACGACAGAGGTTGTAGCAGGCATCTTCGTCGGCTCGGTCTCTGCTCGAGTCCGCGACGAACTCTGGGAGGCCGTCACCCAGGTCGTCGGGGACGGAGCGGCTGTCCTCGTACATCCAGCTCCGACAGAACAGGGCTACAGCATTCGTACAGCAGGGAGCCGGCGTCGGGTACCCGAGGACTTTGATGGGATCACCTTGATGAGAATGATGGGAGCGTCACCCTCTCCACTAGAGGTAAATAACTCGCAAAGCCCTTTTTAAGCCGCAGGTCAGAAAGGGTCCTCCCCGCCGACGCGGGGGTGTTCCGGCGGACGGCGCGCGCTGCCACTACTGCCGGTTGTCCTCCCCGCCGACGCGGGGGTGTTCCGACCGGAGAGGCACCGGACAACCTCTTCGAGCAGTCCTCCCCGCCGACGCGGGGGTGTTCCGGCCATGGACGGAGGGATGGACGGGGGCGGCGGGTCCTCCCCGCCGACGCGGGGGTGTTCCGACCCCCGTTGCCCATGAGGTATGGCGTGACTCGTCCTCCCCGCCGACGCGGGGGTGTTCCGGTGCAGCCCGTGCAGGTGCTCATCACCCCGTCGTCCTCCCCGCCGACGCGGGGGTGTTCCGCACCGCGCGCCCGTGACGGAACCGAGGAACCCGTCCTCCCCGCCGACGCGGGGGTGTTCCGGTGGCCACGGCCGGCGCCGCGATCGTCTTCCCGTCCTCCCCGCCGACGCGGGGGTGTTCCGGCGTGGGAGGACGGCCTGACCATCCGTGAGGCGTCCTCCCCGCCGACGCGGGGGTGTTCCGAGGGGCTGGTGTAC
>NZ_JBHYMF010000186.1:0-13308 GCF_042742855.1 Streptomyces sp. NPDC058877
AGCGGGTACTTCCTCGGTGCAGGCATCGTCTGGGCTCCTCTCATGAGACCCATCTGACCTGCTGTCACCTTTCCCCGCATCTCGGGGGAACCTCAAGCGCCACGAGGTTGATGCACCGGCTCGGCTTCAGCCCGCGGGTGTCCGCGCGGCGGGTCGCCGAGCGTGATGAGCAGGCCGTCACCGCATGGAAGGAGGCGACCTGGGCGGAGGTAAAAGGGCGAGGGCGGCCTGCGGGGGCTACGTCTGCTTCGAGGACGAAGCGGGCTTCACCCGTCGGCCGCCCCGGGGACGGACCTGGGGCCGGCGCGGCCGCACCCCGGTCGTGACGGTCAGTGGCCGTCGCTCGGGACGGCTGTCGGTGGCGGGGCTGATCGTCATGCGGTCCGGGTCCCGGACCCGGCTGTGCCACCGTCTGCGGACCCATCCCGCGGGCAAGGGCAAGCGCCGCAGCATGGACGAGCGGGACTTCATCGCGCTGGTCGACGGCGTCCATCAGCTGGTCAGGGCGCCGATCGTGCTGGTCTGGGACCGGCTGAACACCCACGTCTCGCGCAAGATGCGGGGCCTCGTCGCCGAGCGGACGTGGCTGACAGTGTTCCTGCTGCCCGCGTACTCGCCCGACCTCAACCCAGTGGAGTGGGTGTGGGCGCATGTCAAGCGCAGTCTGGCCAACCTCGCCGTCATGGCCCTCGACCGACTCGAAACCCTCGTCCACAACCGTCTCAAACGGCTTCAATACCGGCCCGACACCCTCGACGGCTTCATAGCCGGCACCGGCCTGACCCTCGACTCCCCAGCTTCACCCTGACGAGCCGAAGTCAGTAACGCAGCACCTCGACACGTGTAGCACGGCGAGTCAACGTGCTTCATTGGCTATTGTTGTCGGTGCGTCGCCATCCTGCGCCAGGCAGGCTCTCGGACCAGTGCACGTCATGGACGCGGAGCGCCACACCGGACAGTTGGAGGGCTGCAGAAGCGGTACTCGACACCGGCGGAACAGGGCCCGGTCACACTCCTCTCGCGTTCGCGCTCACCCAGTGCCGCAGCACGAGCACGCTGGTCTGGTCCTCCCTGATCGCGACCGAGACGGACCACTGGACCGGCATGGCACCGGCGATGCTGGTGATCGCCGAATGTGCGCTCACCGACGATGTGCGACGCTGCGAAGCGCGCCTACTTCGTCTCGTTCGGGTGGCTCGTGTGCACTTGCTCCAGAAAGACCGTGCGCTCGTGGACGTAGAACCAGATGCGCGCGGTGCCCTTCGCAGTCGGCTTGTGCTGCCACCGCTCATGGGTCGCGCCGCCACGCTCGATGACGCCGAGCTCACCCTTGAGCCGATAGTTCGTCGGCGTCGTGGACAGTGGCGTCCGCGTGACGAAGTCCCAGGTCTCCGTCATGGAGTTGCGGATCGTCGCGACGAGGTCGCGCCATCCCTTCTGCGCGTCGGCTGTGGCGAAGCGGATCTCGTACTCGATCTTCTTCGGAGGGCGAGGAACCAGCTCGCCCTTCTTGGCGGCCGCCACGGCTACGGACGCTCCACGGTCTCATCGCCATCAAGCCACTCCAGACCGGCGCTGCCGCTGCCGAGCCCGGCCGCGACGGCGGCGGCCGTCTCCTTCCAGGAGGTCAGCTCTGCGATCGCGAGGTGCGGCTGGTCCGTGGAGAACGACGCGCGCGCCGCATCGACGAGGTCCTGCGCGCAGGACTCCCGGTCGGCCGGCGACAGCGCAAGCATCCAAGGGAAGGCCTTGGACATTCGCTCGGCGAGCGAGCCGCGGTCGTCGAGGGTGACGGTGATGAGCTGCGCGGCAAAGTTCAGCAAGCGGGCACGCCCCTCGGCCTCGCGCTGCGACATCAGGACCAGAGGCTCGCCGTCGCGCCGGGTCACTGTCACGGGGTGATCCTCGGCCTCCGCGAAGACCTCGGCGGAGTGCTTGCTCAGGTCCGAGGACCGCCGAGTCGCCACGGGGAGGCCTGCTGCGATGGTCATGGAGCCATGCTATTCGGAACGTATTCGGAAGTCCAGTGCAGGCCGTGAAATGCGTGCGCCAGATCAGTCTCCAGGGGGGCGACGTGCATGCCTTCAAGATGCAGACGTTGCGCCTCCTGGAAGCGGTGCACGCCGCGATTCGCGATATCTACGATGGCCTCGACGGTCTCGACACGGCGGCACTCGACCAGAATAACGAAATCGGATGGAATCGACGTTCCCAAGCCGTCATCGACTCTGCGGTCAGCATGACGCTCCGCGGCGTTTGAGCTGCTCACGCTCTCCCGAAGCAGGGCGGCGCCAATCTGAAAGACCGACGGCGACCTCCGGGCTTCCAGCCCCTCAGGAGCGGACAGGCCGTTCTCAGACCTCCCGGGGATCTTGCCGGTCGAGCGCAGCCAGCACGCGAGTCGGATCGTCAATCAGATCGAACAGGCCGCTGGTCCGTCGCGCCCACTGCTCTGGATCCTCTCCCTCCGCGAACGCCGCGGCCGACGCGAATTGGTCCTGGAGGTTGACCGGTAGTCTGCCAGCCAGGGACGCACCGAGCTCTCGGCCCAGGACGGCTCGCGACGATGACGGCCGCATGAAGCGGGCCAGCTTGCCGGTCGCCGGGACGCCGGTGCCACTCACGCCCTCGATAGCCACGACGGCATCGCGCACCCAGCCGCCATCCCCGGTGTCGGGGAGCGGAACAGCGATCCGCTGAACGCTGGCGATCGCATCCCTCCCCAGCGCGAGCGAGAGCCCTCCGGGATCCTCGTGGTAGTTCAGGTAGCGGGCGACATCGACGCCTGGAGGGCAGACCTCGTCGATCACAACGTCGCCGACGAAGTTGCTGGGGTCGACGAGCCACCCCTCCCGCACCACGACGGATGGCTTCAGACGGACCCGGTAGAGGTAGAACTGGCTGCCCTGGTCAGCCTGGTCGCGCATCCGTCTCAGCATGTTGTGGACGGCGGCCTCGTACGTGCCGACGTGGAGCGCCTTCGCCCGCTGCCGCGCGATCCACTCGGCAACCCGCTGCTCTCCGCCCATCATCCTGCGGGTCTCGTAAGTCAGGACGGCTGCCGGGTCGAAATCCTGCGTCGGCCAGTCCGGCTGCGTGCTCGTGTGGTACCAGAAGAACCGCGCTACCCGGTCGTCGTCGAGCGCCGGGTCATCGGGGTCGACCGTCACCCGGGGCGAGTCCTCGTGCTCGCAGGTCATGCCGCATCCGGGGCAGGTCTCCTCCCCCTGCTCCCACCGGTCGATCCAGTCCAGATCGACGCGCCACTGGTGGCCGCACGCCCCACACAGCATGCGCCGGTCGCGCGAGAAGTCGATCCACCGTTCCATGGAACCATTCTCCGGAAGCGTCCGACGGAGAGCCAGCCTCAGCCGAGGTCTCGAGCCCGACGGAACTCCGCTTCCGCGGCGTCTGCTTCGTCGCGGAGCAGGTCGACGATCTGCTCTGCGGACCTGCTGGGATCCTCGGACCGCAGCTCAGCAGCGCGGCGGGCAGCGTACCGCTTGCCCACGGCCATCTCCGCGTTGAGCAGAGACTCGGACATGGCAGCGAGAGAACCGCTCACGCTTCAGCCCTACGGGCGGATGCGTCTGATGCGACGAGACCCCGGCAGATTCGTCGGGGCCTCGTCGCGCTCCGAGGATCGGTTCCCTAGGAGACGTTCGCCGTCTTGACGCTCGTGTTGCTGACCGGCACATCGATCCGGTCCCGAGCGACGACGCCCCCATCCTTGACGACGTAGCACTCGACGACGTGCTCGCCCTTGAAGCGCGAGTGCTCGGTGCGGACTCCCCGCGTGCTCGAGTCGACGATCTGGCCGCGGATCTTGTCCCGCCGCTCGGCTTCCGGACCACGATTGAGCACCTTCCACTTCAGCGTGTAGGGCTCCCCGACCGAGCAGTGAGTGACCACGAACCTCAAGCTCTTGTCGGCCTTGAGCAGGATCCCGCCGCGACGCATCGCGCGGAGCCAGGTCGGACGCCATCCGGCCTGCGTGACCTCGCAGTCGATAGACACGGTCTCGGAGACATCGACCGGGAACTCGTCCTCGATGAACTCCTCGGTGTCCCTGAACGACCGGGACGACTCGCTCGCGCTCTTCGCCAGCGGCACCGACGTGCCGAACACCTCGCGCCACTTCTTGTGGGCGGACGTCTTGCCTTCGTCCGCGATCGCCTCAAGGCATCGGTTGTACGCCTTCTTCGCCTTCGGCTGGAACTTCGCCTTGACGTGGACCCGCTGCCGGCTGCCCAGCGCCAGGTAGTACTCCTGCTCTGGCTGATCTTTCAGAAATTCGAAGAAGTCGCGGGCCATGAGGTCGAACGAGCCTGTGCCCGCTGCGTCGTAGTCGTCGGCCTGGTCGAAGAAGTTGTAGACGAGGGTGTCGATGAGCAGGCCGCCCATGTTTACGCCGTTCGCGTTCTTCCATGCCCGTGCCATCCGGGCGAGGTGGCGCATGTTCGTCGCGGTGCGGTCGTTGCACTCCTTGGTCGCGGCGATCTCCTCGCGCGGCTTGGTGACCCTCCAGCCCCCAGCCTTCGTGTCCGGGTAGTCGAAGCTGCCATCGGCGTTCTCAAATGCCGGCTGGACCTCGAACTTGAAGGCGTTGGACGTGAACCGCACTCGGACGACGCACTGGTCGACGCGGACCTCCGTGTTCTTGTACCGCGCCTTGAGGCCGTCGCGAACCCTCTCGAGAATCCTCCGCGGTCCGGTGTCCCCGTCGTAGCTCGCCCGGATCCCGGGCGGGAGGATGAAGATCATGTCGAGATCGGACACGCCCTTGATCGCGGTGTGCCGGCCGAACGATCCGACCATCAGCTTGTACTCGGTGCAGCCATCCTTGTCGCGGAAGTCCTTGTTGAGCGCCTTCGTGATCTCGTCCCGGCGCGAGGCGACCGTCGTGGCCGTCTCTCCGACCTTGAGGTTCTGGAGCAGCGTTTCGAAGATCTCTGAGGTCTTCATCGTCATGCCTCGCCTTCGCCGAGCCGGAGCGCCTCCGGGAGAAACAGGTCGATCTCGTGCGAGGTGAACGTCATCTCCTCGTTGTTCTGCAGTCCGCCCTGGGCACGCGCGAACGCCCTGTTGCTCGTCCTGGGCGCTTCGGCGTAAGCGTCGCGCGCGGACTGCTGCAGCTCGTCCCGCCGCTCTCGACCCTCTGCGTTGGAGACGGTGCCGGACATCAAGTCGGCGATGAGGGAGATGTACGACTCCCAAACGTCCCACAGCCGAGAGGCGATAGCGCGGTGGGCCTCGGACTCCTCCTCGAACTTGAAGGTCTTCGCCCCAAGGCTCATCCAGCTGACCAGGAGCGCGATAGAAGAGGTCGCGAGGCTCGTCAACACTGCGCTGCCGAGCAGGCCGACCACCGCGGCAAGGAAGGTGCCCGAACCGATCGCGGTGAGGGCAATGAGGACGCCCTGCTGCCACCGGTGCTTGGCGAAGCAGATGTCCGCCTGCTTCTCATGGGTCTTGTGGCTGTAGACCACGCGCCCGAACGCCTCTCGCATCTGCGCCAGAAGGTACGGGTCCCGGTCGGGCACCGCTTCGCTCTCGTGTGTCCATTCGTTCCTACCCGGTCGAGGACTCCTGGACATGCGCCTGAAATTCAGGTGCACATCTTCTGAGTATGGTGGCGACCACTGACACTCCGACCGACTCGAGCTACCTCCCATCCAGGCCGCGCTGGATCCGGTCCTCCCCGCGCGGCTGAGCGACGGCGACGACACGCAGCTGCAGCACATCGCCCAGTGGCGCTCGCTCGCCACACGCTCGCAAGGACAGAAGAACCCCGTACCTGGTACCAGGTACGGGGTTCTTCGTCGTCGTAGGATGCTCAGCTCCACCCCGGGAACAGATCGCGTGCGTTCATGATCGCCGCGCACCTTCCGCCCCGTCGAGCGCGAGCGCCCCGCCCACTGCGCGAGACAGAAGAGGCGGGGCGCTCGTTCAGGTCAGCTCAACTACCGCTAATTTGGCGGAGCACGTACTGCATGATGCCGCCGTTGCGGTAGTAGTCCGCCTCACCGGGGGTGTCGATGCGGACGACCGCGTCGAACTCCACACCGGTGTCGGTGGTGACCTTGACCGTGCTCGGCGTGGTGCCCTCGTTCAGCTCGGTGATGCCCGTGATGGAGAAGGTCTCCTCACCGGTCAGACCGAGCGAGTCGGCCGACTGGCCGGCCGGGAACTGGAGCGGCAGGACGCCCATGCCGATGAGGTTCGAGCGGTGGATGCGCTCGTACGACTCGGTGATGACGGCCTTGACGCCGAGGAGCGCGGTGCCCTTGGCGGCCCAGTCGCGGGAGGAGCCGGAGCCGTACTCCTTGCCGCCCAGGATGACCAGCGGGGTGCCGGCGGCCTGGTAGTTCTGCGAGGCGTCGTAGATGAACGACACCGGCGCGTCGGCCTGGGTGAAGTCGCGGGTGTAGCCGCCCTCGGTGCCCGGCGCGATCTGGTTGCGCAGGCGGATGTTGGCGAAGGTGCCGCGGATCATGACCTCGTGGTTGCCACGGCGCGAGCCGTAGGAGTTGAAGTCACGACGCTCCACACCGTGCTCGGTGAGGTACTTGCCGGCCGGGGTGTCGGCCTTGATGGCACCGGCCGGGGAGATGTGGTCGGTGGTGACCGAGTCGCCCAGCTTGGCCAGGACGCGGGCGCCGGCGATGTCGGCGACCGGGGTGGTCTCCATCGTCATGCCCTCGAAGTACGGGGGCTTGCGCACGTAGGTGGACTCGGCGTCCCACTCGAAGGTGTTGCCGGTCGGGATCGGCAGCGCCTGCCACTGGGCGTCGCCCGCGAAGACGTCCTGGTAGGACTTGCTGAACATGTCCTCGCCGATGGCGTTGGCGACGACGTCGTTGACCTCGGCCTCGGTCGGCCAGATGTCGGCCAGGTGGACCGGCTTGCCGTCCTGGTCGACTCCGAGGGCGTCCTTGGTGATGTCCACCTTCATGGAACCCGCGAGGGCGTACGCGACGACCAGCGGCGGGGAGGCCAGGTAGTTCATCTTGACGTCGGGGTTGATGCGACCCTCGAAGTTGCGGTTGCCCGAGAGCACCGAGGTCACGGCCAGGTCGTGCTCGTTGACGGCCTTGGAGACCTCCTCCGGCAGCGGGCCGGAGTTGCCGATGCAGGTGGTGCAGCCGTAGCCGACGAGGTTGAAGCCGACCTTGTCGAGGTACGGGGTGAGGCCCGCCTTGTCGAAGTAGTCGGTGACGACCTTCGAGCCCGGGGCGAGGGTGGTCTTGACCCACGGCTTGCGGGTCAGGCCCTTCTCCACGGCCTTCTTCGCGACGAGCGCGGCGGCGACCATCACGTACGGGTTCGACGTGTTGGTGCAGGAGGTGATCGCGGCGACGGTGACGGCGCCGTGGTCGATCGTGTAGGTGGTGCCGTCGGGGGCGGTCACCTCGACCGGGTTCGACGGGACGCCGTTGCTGACGGCCGGGGCGTCGGAGGCCGGGAAGGACTCCTCGCCCGCCTCGTCGGCGGTGGCGACGTAGTTGCGGACGTCCTGGGCGAACTGGGCGGCGGCGTTCGCGAGGACGATGCGGTCCTGCGGGCGCTTCGGGCCGGCGATCGACGGGACGACGGTGGAGAGGTCGAGCTCCAGCTTCTCGGAGAAGTCGGGCTCGGCGGCCGGGTCGAGCCAGAGGCCCTGCTCCTTGGCGTACGCCTCGACGAGCGCGACCTGCTGCTCGGAGCGGCCGGTCAGCTTGAGGTAGTTCAGGGTCTCGCCGTCGATCGGGAAGACCGCGGCGGTGGAGCCGAACTCCGGCGACATGTTGCCGATGGTGGCGCGGTTCGCGAGGGAGGTGGCGGCGACGCCCTCACCGTAGAACTCGACGAACTTGCCGACGACACCGTGCTTGCGGAGCATCTCGGTGATGGTCAGCACCAGGTCGGTGGCGGTGGTGCCGGGGGTGAGCTCGCCGGTCAGCTTGAAGCCGACGACGCGCGGGATGAGCATGGAGACCGGCTGGCCGAGCATCGCGGCCTCGGCCTCGATGCCGCCGACGCCCCAGCCCAGCACGCCGAGGCCGTTGACCATGGTGGTGTGCGAGTCGGTGCCGACCAGGGTGTCGGGGTAGGCTTGGCCGTTGCGGACCATGACCGTGCGGGCCAGGTGCTCGATGTTCACCTGGTGGACGATGCCGGTGCCGGGCGGGACGACCTTGAAGTCGTCGAAGGCGGTCTGGCCCCAGCGCAGGAACTGGTAGCGCTCGCGGTTGCGGCCGTACTCCAGCTCGACGTTCTGCGCGAAGGCGTCGTTGGTGCCGAACTTGTCGGCGATGACGGAGTGGTCGATGACCATCTCGGCCGGGGACAGCGGGTTGATCTTCGCCGGGTCGCCGCCGAGGGCCGCGACGGCCTCGCGCATGGTGGCGAGGTCCACGACACACGGAACACCGGTGAAGTCCTGCATGATCACGCGGGCGGGCGTGAACTGGATCTCCTGGCTCGGCTGAGCCTGCGAGTCCCAGTTGCCGAGGGCCCGGATGTGGTCGGCGGTGATGTTCGCGCCGTCCTCGGTGCGGAGCAGGTTCTCCAGGAGGACCTTCAGGCTGTAAGGGAGGCGCGCGGAGCCCTCGACCTTGTCCAGCTTGAAGATCTCGTACGACTCGTCGCCCACGCGCAGCGTGCTGCGGGCGTCGAAGCTGTTCGCCGACACGACAGTCTCCTTCATATATGTGCGCGTTCCATCACATCCTGCCGCCACGTACACGTCGTCGATCCGCTAAGGTAAGGCTAAGTTAGGTAACCCTTACCGGGGTGGCGGCAGCGGTGCGCCTCGGCAGATATCTCGATGTCGAGATAACTCTAGTACATCACCGCCGCGCGGTCATGCCTGGCATGCTGCCGACCTCCCCCATCCGATCGAGTCGCCCACCCGTCGACCCCGGCCGTACGGCCCGCGAGCCCCGGTGGACCCCCGCCACGGACGCGATCGCGCCGGGAGCGAAGGGACGGCCATGCCGGCCGGGTCACCCTGCGGCGCCCCGTCCCGTTTCCGGGGCGGTGTCGGGAGGCGGTGCGCCGTCTCCCCGATGACTTCGGTCCGGCCGTCACGGGGAACCGAGGGAAGGGACGGACGACCCGCACGGGCCGGACCGCCGGCCGCTCCCCGTCGGACGCCCCGGTTACGGTTGCCCGGTGAAGGAATCGAACGCACCGGCCGCCTCCGACCCGCCCGGCGCGCTGCTCCCCCTCCTGCGCGCGGACGAGGAGGTCGTCTCCTTCTTCGCCGCGGTCGCGGACCTCGATGCGACGGATCCGGCGCCCCACGGACCGGAGGACGGCATCAGGCTCGCCTCCGGGGCCCGACTGGAGCAGTTCGCCCGGGCGGGCTCGGGAGACGCGTACTGCTTCGTCGGCGAGGGCGGGGAGGAGCGCCCGGTGGCGTACGTGACCCTCGACGGCGAAGCGGGGCCGCTCGCCCTCGGGCTGCCGGAACTGGTGCGGCTGTGCCTCGTCGCACCGTGGTGGCGGGACGCCCGGGGACGAACGGCCGGGGAGCTCCGCACGATCGCCGACGGATACCGGGAGGAGCTGCCCGACCTCGGCCGCCGGCGCGACCGTGCGACCCGGGCGCTCGGCCTCGATCCGGCCGCGCTTCCGTCCGAAGCGGCGGCCCTCGCCCGACTCGCGGAACTCTCACGGGGGCCGGTCGCGACGAGCTGCCTGGTCCTCGGGCCCGAGGGCGATCCGCTGGACCCCCTGTTCGACGGCGCCCCCGAGCGGCCCTGACCGTCCGGAGGGCCCCGGCCCACGGACCGGGCGCCCGGCGCCGGTCACCGTGCGCCCCGCCCCGTACGGACGCGGTCCGATTGCCCGGACGGCCTCCGCGATCGACGATCGACCCATGTTCAGTGGCGCGCACGTGGTCCTCTACACCCGGGACGCGGAGGCCGACCGGGCCTTCCTCAAGGACGTCGTCGGCTTCCCCTATGTGGACGCCGGGGACGGCTGGCTCGTCTTCCGACTGCCACCCTCCGAGATCGCCGTGCATCCGACACAGGAGGAGCCGAAGGACGAGGTGTACCTCATGTGCGACGACATCGCGGAGACCCTGAAGACGCTGGAGGACCGGGGCGCGGAGATCTCACGGGCCATCACCGACCAGGGCTGGGGGCTGCTCGCCGCCGTCCGGCTGCCGAGCGGCACCGAACTCCCCCTCTACGAGCCGAGTCACCCGACTGCCCACGGCGACTCACCCTGATGCCTCACCCCCCTGACGAATCACATCTCATATCTGAGATAACGTGACGCCATGGCAGACGACTACCTCGTACGCATCGGCAAGCTCATCCGTGACGCCCGGCAGCACCGTGGCTGGACGCAGACGCAGCTCGCCGACGCACTGGCCACGAGCCAGAGCGCCGTCAACCGGATCGAGCGCGGCAATCAGAACATCAGCCTTGAGATGATCGCCCGGATCGGCGAAGCCCTCGACAGCGAAATCGTGTCCCTCGGTTACGCCGGCCCCATGCACCTCCGGGTCGTCGGCCGCCGTCGACTCTCCGGCTCCATCGACGTCAAGACGAGCAAGAACGCCTGTGTCGCGCTGCTCTGCGCCTCCCTCCTCAACAAGGGCCGCACGGTGCTGCGCCGCGTCGCCCGGATCGAGGAGGTCTTCCGACTCCTGGAAGTCCTGAACTCCATCGGCGTCCGGACCCGTTGGGTCAACGACGGCGTGGACCTGGAGATCGTCCCGCCGGCCGAGCTCGACATGGAGGCCATCGACGCCGAGGCCGCCATCCGCACCCGCTCGATCATCATGTTCCTCGGCCCGCTGCTGCACCGCATGGACCGCTTCAAGCTGCCGTACGCCGGCGGTTGCGACCTCGGCACCCGGACGATCGAGCCGCACATGATCGCGCTGCGCCGCTTCGGCCTGGAGGTCACGGCCACCGAGGGCATCTACCACGCCCAGGTCGAGCGCTCCGTCTCCCCCGGCCGCCCGATCGTCCTGACCGAACGCGGGGACACGGTCACCGAGAACGCCCTGCTCGCCGCCGCCCGGCACGACGGCGTGACCGTCATCCGCAACGCCTCCTCCAACTACATGGTCCAGGACCTCTGCTTCTTCCTGGAGGCGCTCGGCGTCCGGGTCGAGGGCATCGGCACCACCACCCTGACCGTGCACGGCGTGCCGCAGATCGACGTGGACGTCGACTACTCCCCCTCCGAGGACCCGGTCGAGGCGATGAGCCTGCTCGCCGCCGCGGTCGTCACCGAGTCGGAGCTGACGATCCGACGGGTCCCCATCGAGTTCATGGAGATCGAGCTCGCGGTCCTGGAGGAGATGGGCCTCGACCACGACCGCTCGGCGGAGTACGCGGCGGACAACGGGCGCACCCGGCTGGTCGACCTGACGGTCCGCCCCTCCAAGCTGGAGGCGCCGATCGACAAGATCCACCCGATGCCGTTCCCCGGCCTCAACATCGACAACGTCCCCTTCTTCGCGGCCATCGCGGCCACGGCCCAGGGCAAGACCCTCATCCACGACTGGGTCTACGACAACCGCGCCATCTACCTCACCGACCTCAACCGCCTCGGCGGCCGCCTCCAACTCCTGGACCCCCACCGCGTCCTGGTGGAGGGCCCCACCCGCTGGCGCGCCGCCGAGATGATGTGTCCGCCGGCCCTCCGCCCCGCGGTGGTCGTCCTGCTGGCCATGATGGCCGCCGAGGGCACCTCCGTCCTCCGCAACGTCTACGTCATCAACCGGGGGTACGAGGACCTCGCGGAGCGCCTCAACTCGATCGGCGCGCAGATCGAGATCTTCCGCGACATCTGACGTGAAGACGCCACCGCACCTTGTCTGACCTGCCCTTGAGCGGGTCGGGGAGGGGTGCGGTGGCGTCCGTGGGACTCCTCCGGAACTTCGGGCCGTTGGGCTCCTGCGGGTTGCTTTCCGCCCCGTGCGCCCGCGCGAGGCAGGAAGTGGGAGTGCTTCCGCAGGGTGAACCCAGGGGCAAAGTGCCCTGGCCAGCACGCGAGAGAGGCGACCGGTTCCCCGGCCTCCAGCCCGTACGAGGAGGCGTTCGGCGTCGCATTCGAGGCCGCCGGGGTCCCGACACGTTCTGGAGTGCCCCGAAATTCCGACACCTGGACACTGGATGTTCCGTCATCCAGGGGAAGCGGTCCAAGGCGGCAAAGCGGAAGGACTACCCCGAAGAGTTCAAGCGTGCCGAGGTGGCCCCGGTGCGTTCCTCACCGGACCGTTCCCTCACCGACATCGCCCCACGGCCTGGGCATCCATCTGAAAGCCCTGCGCGAGTGGGTCCGCGACGACCGGACCCACAACCAGGCGGCGGACGGCGGGGAGTGACGCCGGCATGCCCCCCCCGCCGAGAAAGAAGAGCTCAGGCGCCTGCGGCGGGAGAACGCCCGGATCGAACTCCAGCAGCGCCTCGGTCGAGGCCAGCGGCGACAGCTTCACCATGAGGATCACCGTCCGCTCCAAGGACCGCTACGACTTCAACAAGGGGATGAACGACGTGAAGACCGGCATCGAGGACGCGGAGAACGGCCGGTGGGAGACGCTCGGATGGGCCAAGACCTTCATCACGCGGGGTACCGTCACCCGGACGGTCACGTGGACGCGTGGTGACATCCTTGGGCCCTCGAAGACATCCGGAGGTGGGGAACGATGACGAGCCGTCGACGCAGTCGACCCGGCAGGGCGGCCGGGACCACCCCGGCCGTACGGGCCGCGGCGACCGCGCTCACCGTGCTGCTCACCGCGTCCTGCGGCGCCACCAAGGCCGCCGACGGTGCCGGGGCGGAGCCCGGGGCCAGCAGGGCGTCGAGCGCCGAGCCGGCGGGCACGTGCGAGCTGAGCGGTTCGACGGAGCAGATCACCGCGCGTTTCTCCATGCTGGGCAAAGTGGTGAGCACCCAGTGGTGCGCCATCGACCTCACCCAGGACTCGGGACGCGTCCCGGGGCCGAGCGACATTCGGCTGGTGGGCTACTTCGACATCACGGCCGCGGACATGAAGGCGCTCGTCAGTCGGACCGACTGGACGTTCACCCGGGCTCCGCTGCCGCTGACGGAACTGCCCGCGCCCGTCGTGCAGGCGGCCGGTGCGACCTCGTCGTCCACGTCCGTCTGGGTGACCAGCGCCGAGCTGGAGAAGACCGTGACGCGTGAGGTCTACTCCGGGTCCTTCTACATCGAGGAGAAGGCGAACCGCATCGTCTTCGACACGGTCAATCCCGTGAGGGCCGACGCGAAGGTCGAGTACTACTGATACGACTGGTGCGGCATGTGCCGAACAGCGCGTCGCCCCGCCGGATC
>NZ_JBHYMF010000187.1:0-13190 GCF_042742855.1 Streptomyces sp. NPDC058877
CCATGACCCGGGAGGAGGCGGCCCGTGCGCGCGCCGTGCGTGAGTAATGACAGGATGTCCCCATGAGCGACAACGTTTACTTCGACATCACCATCAACGACGAGCCCGCGGGCCGCATCACCTTCAAGCTGTTCGACGACGTCGTCCCGAAGACGGCGCAGAACTTCCGCGAGCTCGCCACCGGCGTGCACGGCTTCGGCTACGCCGGTTCCCCGTTCCACCGCGTCATCCCGGACTTCATGCTCCAGGGCGGCGACTTCACCCGGGGCAACGGCACCGGCGGCAAGAGCATCTACGGCGAGAAGTTCGCCGACGAGAACTTCAAGCTCAAGCACGACCGCCCGTTCCTGCTCTCGATGGCCAACGCCGGCCCGAACACGAACGGCTCGCAGTTCTTCATCACCACGGTCGTCACCGGCTGGCTCGACGGCAAGCACGTGGTCTTCGGCGAGGTCGTCGAGGGCCAGGACCTGGTCAAGAAGATCGAGGCCCTCGGGTCCGGCACCGGCGCCACCCGCGCCGCCATCAAGGTCGCCGACTCCGGCATCGTGAAGTCCGAGGCCTGATCGCCTCACCGAGGTGAGCGAGGGCGGCGCGCCCCGCTCACGACCGGACCGGGGCGGGGAGCGCAGTCCACCACGCGTGTCCCCGCCTCCGCCCGCCCGACGCTCCGTCAACAGGCGCCTGACGCCTCCGTCCGCTCAGGTCACCACGACCACGGTCGTCCCACCGGAGAGGGAGACGGGGCGGAGCGTGAGCATCCTGCCCCCCTTCGCCCGACGTTCCCGGGAGTCGGGGCCGGCCCCTTCAGGAGTCTGCTAGTCGCCCCGAAGGGTCACTCCTCCTTTCCGTAGCGGCGCTGGAACGCGGCGATCCTGCCCTCGGAATCCACGGTTCGTGCCGTGCCCGTGTAGAACGGGTGGCTATCGGAGGAGATCTCGACGTCGATCACGGGATACGTCTTCCCGTCGTCCCACTCGATGGTCCGGTCGCTGGTCGCGGTGGACCGGGTCAGAAAGGCGTACCCCGCCGAGCGGTCGCGGAACACCACGGGGCCGTACTCGGGCTGCTTGTCCTGTTGCACGTGTCCTCCTCGGGCTGTCGCCCTGACTGGTCCGGCCTGATCGGCGCGGCATCCCAAGCCTCTCCGGGGCCACGATCCCCGACCAGTGCCGCGCGACCGACCGGGTGAGGGGCCGTCCCGTCGCGTGCGACCGTTCCGTCCGTCGCCCGTCCGCCGCCGTCCCCCTTCGGGGCCGATCAGCCCGTCTCCTCCCACCGCGAGGCGAGGAGCAGCGCGATGTCGTCCGGCCGGGACGTGGCGGCCCGCGCATCCCGGATCAGCCGATCGGCCGTCTCGCCCAGGGGCAGTGAGCCGGCGGCTGCGAACGCCCGGCTCAACCGCTCGATCCCCTCGTCGATGTCGCTGCCCGGCCGCTCCACCAGGCCGTCCGTGAACAGCGCGAGCACGGCCCCGGGAGCCAACTGCAGCCGTGTCACCGGGTACGAGGCCCGGACGTCGACCCCCAGGACCATCCCGCCCGCCAACTCCACCGACTCCGTCGTCCCGTCGGGCCGTCGCAGCAGCGGTTGGGGGTGCCCGGCCCGCACCGCCCGCGCATCCCCCGTCTCCGGATCGAGCAGTACGTAGCAGCAGCTCGCGAACTGCCCCGGATCCAGGTCGATCAGGAGCCGGTTGGTGCCCCGCATCACGTCCTGCGGCCGGTGGCCGCCCAGTGCGAACGCCCGGACCGCGCTGCGCAGCTGCCCCATCGTGGCCGCCGCCGCCACGCCGTGCCCCTGCACGTCGCCGATCACCAGGGCGAGCCGCCCGTGGTCGGTCTCGATCACGTCGTACCAGTCCCCTCCCACGTCCATGCCCGCAGTGCCCGGTAGGTACCGGCCCACCGTGTCCACCCCGTCCCGTACCAGCAGTCGGTGCGGCAGCAGTGCGTCCTGCAAACCGCGTGCCACCGCCGCCTCCGTGTCGTACCGCTGGGCCCGCTCCAAGGCCTGCGCGATCAGTCCCGCCAGCGCCGTGAGGACGGTCCGCTCTTCCGGGCTGAACCCGCGCGGAGCGTCGAAGCCGAGGATGCAGGAGCCCACCGGCCTGCCGGAGGCGATCAACGGCAGGAACGCCCGCGCCCCCGAGTCCGCGTCCAACGGCAGTCCCGGGTACGTCTCGCCGAGCTTGTCCATCGATTCGAAGAAGAGCGGCCTGCCGCTCGTCAGCGTCTCCACGCCCGGCAGCCGGGCGTCCAGGGCTACTCCGTCGAAGGGTTCGAGGAAGCCCGGCGGGAAACCCGTCTCCCAGGCCAGGTAGAGGCGCCGGTCGCTCAGCAGGTAGATCGCCAGCTGTCGACCGCCGAACGCAGGCAACAACTCCTCCGTCACCACCGCCGAAACCTGGCGCGCCGTCACCGCTTCGGAGAGCGCGATCGCCAGGGCCACCGGCCGGTACAGGGCCGCCGCCTGGTCGTCGGGTTCCGCCAGGACACCGCCCTCCCGTGCACCCCGTACCGCGTGCGGGGCCACTGGAGCGGGGCCCTCCTCGGGAACCAGTACCAGCGTCACCCCGTCCCGCCCGGGGTGCAGCGAGACCGACAGCCATTGGCCCCGCTCCGGGCGGGCCATGAAGCGCACCGGTTCCGTGGAGAGCAGGGCGGCGCGCAGTTGCTCCTCGTGGAAGGGGTGGGCGAGCCAGGGCAGTGCCTCCCACAGCGGCCGTCCCGCCAGGGCCCTGCGCGGCCGGCCGAGCAGGCTTTCCGTCCGTTCGTTGACGTAGGTGATGCGACCGAGGCGATCGGCCGCCAGGATCGCCCGCGGCAGGCGGTCCGTGGCGTCCGAGCCGATCAGCCCCGTACCGAGGTCCACGAGCGTGCCTTCGAGCCGCCTGCCACCGGGCGGGCCGGTCCCCGACGGGTTTCGCCGGGCCCGCGCGGACACCTCGAGCAGGTGGAGGCCGCCGTCCGGGCCCTTCAGCCGGATCCGCCGCACCGATGGCCGCCCCTCGGCCTCCGTGGCCTGCCGGGCAGCCGCCCACAGGGCGTACCCGTCCTCGGGATGGAGCAGTGACGTCAGCGCCTCGATGGAGCAGGGCGACGAGACCTCCGTTCCGAGGACGGCGAGGAGCCCGTCGTCCAGGGTGACCGTGCCGGTGGCCAGGTCCCAGGCGAAGGAACCGAAGCGGACCGGCGGGCCCGAAGCGATCGGTAGCTGCACGCACACCGGATCACCCGGCCACTCGACCTCGGTGCCCTGCCGGACGAGGTCGGCCAGGGTCTCGCCCAGACGGAGCGCGTCCTGGGTCATTCGCCTTCGGTCCCGTGCGTTCACCGGCATCCCGGGACTCGGCGCCCGCAGCGCCATGAGCACGCCGAAGCGCTCCCGGCCCGCGACCACGGGCGAGTACAGCGAGGCGAAGGGGAACGGCAGGCTCGCCACCAGTTGGGGAAAGCGCTGCATGGCCTCCTCGACGTCGGCGAGGTGGACGGACTGCCCCGAGCGGTGCACCTCAGAGACGGGAAACGGCCGGTTCGCGTGCATCCGCCACCACGGGCGGAACAATTGCCCGGGAAGCCCCACCAGGACGGCGAGCCGCAGCAGCCCCGGAGTGCCGGAGCGCAGGTACACCCCGCCCGCATAGCCGCCCACCTGCTCCACCGCTTCGACGGCGGCTTCCGCAAGTGCCCAGGTCAGCGCAGCCGGAGCCGGCCCGTCGTCGGCTCCGTTCTCGGACGGATGTCCGATGCCGCCCGCCGGGCCGTGGCCGGACACGCCGTGCGAGGTCACACAGACAGCATGCGCCAGGGACGAAGCCGCCCGCATCCGGGACCGGTGCGTTCACCGTCGTGAGCAGGGTGTTCCGCGGAGCTTGGGCCGGCTCCGTCCTCCTCTGCCGGGCCGGTGACTCCCCGGGCCGAGCGGCCGGGCCCGTCTTAGGCCTGCCGGTCACCGCGCCCCGTCTACCCTGGGAGGGGTGGGCAAGGGACGGACGACCGTGTTCTTCCCCGGGTCCGAGCCGCGCAGGCGGAAGGGCGGCCGATCATGTTCTTCAGCGACCGCAGTGACGCGGGGCGGCAGCTTGCCGCCCGGCTCGACCACCTCAAGGACCGGGACGTCGTGGTCCTCGGGCTCCCGCGGGGCGGCGTGCCCGTGGCTGCCGAGGTGGCGGACGCCCTCGATGCGCCGCTCGACATCTGCCTCGTACGCAAGCTCGGGGTCCCCCAGCAACCGGAGCTCGCGATGGGGGCGCTCGGGGAGGGGGGCGTCCGGGTGCTCAACGAGAGGGTGCTCCGCGAGGCCGGGGTGAGCGAACGCGAGCTCGCCGCCGTGGAAGCACGGGAGCACGTGGAGCTCGACCACCGGGCCCTCCGCTACCGGGGCGACCGGCCTTCCGTGCCGCTCGACGGACGGACGGTGGTGGTGGTCGACGACGGCCTGGCGACCGGGGCCACGGCCCTGGCGGCCTGCCGGGTGGTCCGCGCCCGTGGCGCTGCCCGGATCGTCCTCGCGGTCCCGGTGGCTCCGCGCGGCTGGACGACCCGGCTCGGCGGGGAGGTCGACGAGACCGTCAGCGTGCACACGCCGGACCGGTTCTTCGCGATCGGGCAGTTCTACCGGGACTTCTCACAGACCGCGGACGCCGAGGTCGTCGCCTGCCTGGACCGGAACAGGGCCGCGCGCGACCCGGTCGTGCAGGACACGGACGTGTGGATCCCGGTCACCGGCCGCACGCTCGCCGGACGGCTCGCGGTGCCCGAGGGAGCAGGTGGCATCGTCCTGTTCGCCCACGGCAGCGGAAGCAGTCGGCACAGCCCCCGGAACCGGGCGGTTGCCGCCGGGCTCAACCGGGCGGGGCTAGGGACGCTGCTCTTCGACCTGCTGACCGAGGCGGAGGCCACGGACCGGGCAAGGGTCTTCGACACCCCACTGCTCGCCGGGCGGCTTGCCGGGGCCACCGAATGGCTGGCCGCGCGGCCCGAGGGGGCCGGACTTCCCCTGGGGTACTTCGGGGCGAGCACCGGCGCGGCGGCTGCGCTGTGGGCGGCCGGCGACCCCGAGTCCCGGGTGAGCGCCGTCGTCTCGCGCGGCGGCCGGCCGGACCTCGCGGGTGAGCGCCTGGGGCGGGTGCGCGCCCCCACGCTCCTGGTGGTGGGGGGCGCGGACGCGCTGGTCCTCGACCTCAACAGGAGGGCCCAGTCACTGCTGCGCTGTGAGAACCGGCTCACCGTGGTGGGGGGTGCCGGCCACCTCTTCGAGGAGCCGGGGGCCCTGGAGGAGGTGGCGGAGCTCGCCACCTCCTGGTTCGACGACCACTTCCGGCGGCAGCGGGTCAGTACGCCCCGTTGACGTTGTCGATGGAGCCGTACCGGTCGGCCGCGTAGTTGCAGGCGGCGGTGATGTTGGCGACCGGGTCGAACAGGTCCATGGACGTACCGGGCACGTGGTAGGCGAGGAAGGTCGGCTCGATGACCTGCAGCAGCCCCTTCGAGGGGGTGCCAGCGGCGGCATTGGAGTCCCAGAGGTTGATGGCCCTGGGGTTTCCCGAGGACTCGCGCATGACGTTGCGGAGGATGCCGTCGTAGGTGCCGGGGATGCCCTGCTGGGCCATGATCGCCAGCGACTCCCTGATCCAGCCGTCGAGGTTGTCGGCGTAGTTGGTGGCGGCAACCGGAGCGGCCTTGACCGCAGCGGGGGCGGCCTGCGCTGCGGACGCGCCGGTGCCGGTGGTCACCACGGGGGCGGCCGGGCGGCGTTCGGAGCGGCTCGCGCGCTCGGTCGTCGTGGACTTCTTCGGCTTGCCCTGTGTGGCAACGGGCTTTGCGGAATTCTTATGAATCGTCAGCTTCAGACCGGGGTGAATGAGTGACGGGTTGTCACCCACGGCTCCCTTGTTGGCCCGGTAAAGGCTCTTCCAGCCGCCCTGGATTCCCTTCTTGTGGGCGATCAGGGAAAGCGAGTCACCGCTCACGACGGTGTAGGTGCGCGCGGCTGCCGGGGCGGTGACCGCCTTGGCGACGGCCGGGGCCGCGGGGCTGCTGAAGGGCCGGGCGGCCGTTTCCGGGGCCGCGGACGCCGGAGCGGCGTTGGCGGCGGCCGGCACGACCAGCGGCAAGGTCAATGCGGCGCCGCCCGTGCCCACCAGGGCCAGGCCACGGGAGACGGGACTACGACGGGGGCGGCGGTGCTTGCCGTGAGCAGGCATGACGGATTCCTCTCCGGTGCCTGCGAGGTGAGCTGTCGGGTTCGGACGGGAGGTGTCCGGCCGCGCGCACGCGGCTACACCCCGAGCCGTTCCGGATCACCGGACCGGCGTATTCGTGGGTCCCCCGCTCCTGCCGTCGGGTGAAAAGGGAGGTGTGTCGAGCGGCGGCAGGATTAGGCGATCCGCTCGAATGGAGGCGACCGTAGGCCAGTAATGCAACGGATAACAAGGGGAGCGGTTCTCGGGTATCGAAAAATGGATCAAGTAATTCCGCGAATTCAAGATCGATGATCTCTCCGGAATCTCGAACTTCCTTGCGCGGCAAGGGGAGGGGGGATCCTTCCGTCGAATGGATGGGGTGGGGAGTGAATCCCGTCACTCGATGCTTTATGTCTGATATGAGAAGTAATTCCATTCATGAGTAAATGTGCAGAAATTAGGTGTGATGTCACCGACTCGCCGGAGGTCGCCGCGGCGCGCCCTCTCCTTGCGAGGGTCAAAACTCGCAAAATGGACATTCAGCATTAAAGATGGGGGCAGTCGACCTAGGAGTCACCTCGATGTCCCCTTCCCCTCCGCTGCTCACCCCCGATGACCTTGACCGCGAGGCCGCCGCGCTCTTCGAGGACGCGGCCTGGCAGCAGATCGTCACCGGCGCGACCCCCGCCGGAAAGTCGGCCCCGTCGGAAGCGCACTGGCGGCAACTGCTCAGCGTGCCGGTGGAACGGTTGGTGGCCGATGCCCTCGCGGCCCTGCCGCAGGAGGTTCCTGCCGGGCGTCGCATCCCCGGCCGGATCGGCGCCGTGCTGCCCGACCGGCTCCACGCCTGGCGCCGCATCGGCCAGGTGGAGCTGCGTCCCTCGGTCCACCTGGGCTATGCCCGTCTGGTGCTGACGGAGTGGGGCTGGCAGAACGCTCCGTACAGACTGCGCAACGTCCGAGGTGCCCGGTGTGTCTGCGGGGCCCTCCTCGCCGCCCACCGCCTCGGCTACGGCGGCGCGGACACCATGAACGAGGCCGCCGCCTGGATCATGACGGAGCTTCGGGCCCGTGGGTGGCTGGATCTGATCGGTCCGTGGAACAGGGCCCCCGGCCGCACCGCCGCCGACGCACTGGCCCTTCTCGACGCCACGATCCGCCGCGCCGCGCACGCCGGCCGGTGACCCGCCCCGCCCGTCGCCGGGCGGCGGCAAGGAGGTCGCCGCCCGGTCGTGCGTCGGGGAATCAGCCGCTGGTGCTGGGCGCCCCGGTCTCGATGTGGCCGGTGTAGCGGCGCGACCACGTCCCGTCGACGTCGGCGACGATCGTGAAGTCGTACCAGCCGTCGTTGTACGCGACCGCGTTGAAGAAGTCCTCGCGACTGGAGTTCGCCGGCACCGTGTACGTCCACGGGCCGTCCGAGCGGTAGGCGTTCGAGCGGATCGTGAAGGTGACCGGTCCGGCCGAGGTGTTGGTCATCTTGAACCACAGGGCCGTCTTCCCCGTGCCCGCTTCGGGCGCGAACCGGGCCGCCACCTCGATGGCGCGGCCCGCCTTGGAGGCGTCCCCGATGAACCGGCGCAGGAAGCGGTTGGGGCCCATCATGGAGATGTCGTACTTACCGGAACCCCACCCCAGGCCTATGTTGAAGTAGTCGGACGCGGTGTCGCCGGGGTCCACGGTGTACTGCCAGGCGGCGGTGTCCCGGTACTGGTGCGGATGGATCGAGAAGTGCGCCGACCGCTTGGCCTCCGAGCCCTGGTTCGTCATCGAGAACCAGGCCAGGATCTTCCCCGCGGCGCCGAACTCGAAGCGGTCGAGGTTGCCGTTCGCCTGGTACGGCAGGGCGCGTGCCGGGCGCGTGCCGGGCTCCTGGGAGGGCAGGGCGTTGTTCTGGGGGGCCGGGTTCGGTAGCGGGGCGCAGGCGGCCTGGCCGATGACCTTTGCCGTGGAAGGAAGGGCGGAGGGCACTCCGTACACCGGGTTGGCGAAGTCGAAGACCCCGGTGAGGTCGCCCGTCACCTTCCTCCGCCAGGTGCTGATGTGGGGGCAGAGGGCCGGGGTGCCGAGGGCCGTCGTCCAGGTCTCCATGAAGCGCAGTACGGAGGTGTGGTCGAAGACCTCGGAGCTCACCCAGCCGCCCCTGGTCCACGGGGACATGACAAGCATGGGGACGCGGAAGCCCAGCCCGATCGGTACGCCGTCGATGTACTCGCCCGGTGTGCCCGGAGGGGCGATCGGCGGCGGCACGTGGTCGAAGAAGCCGTCGTTCTCGTCGTAGTTGAGGAACAGCACCGTGGAGTCGAACACGTCGGGGTTCGCGGCCAGTGCGCGGTAGACGAGGTCGACGAAGTGGGCGCCGTCTCCGGGCGGAGCGTAGGGGTGCTCGGAGAAGGCCTCGCTCGCGACCACCCACGACACCTGCGGAAGGGTGCCCGCGAGGGCGTCAGCGCGGATCGCCGCGGCGATGTCGTCCGGCGTCGAGCCGGTCACCTTCGGGACGGAGCCCATGCCCCGGTCGTACAGGGGGTCTCCGGGGCGCGCATTGGTGAACTTCTTGAAGTAGGCGAGGCCGTTGTCGCCGTAGTTGTCCTGGGCGTTCTGGTAGACCTTCCAACTCACTCCGGCGCGTTGGAGCGCCTCGGCGTACGTCTCCCAGGTCAGGCCCGACTCCTCGCCCCCGTCCTTGCTGGAAGCGTCGATCTTCCCGCTCCACAGGAAGGTCCGGTTGGGGCCGGTGGAACTCAGCGCAGAGCAGAAGTACGCGTCGCATATCGTGTAGTGGTCGGCGAGCGCGTGGTGGAAGGGGATGTCCCCGCGGTCGAGGTGGCCCAGCGTCCGGGTGTTGCCCACGCCCGTGACCCAGTTGTCGAGGCGGCCCTTGTTCCATGCCGCGTGCTGTGAGGTCCAACTGTGGGGCAGGTCGCCGTTGCACTGTGCGAGGGTCTCGCCGTCGACGCCGCCGGCGGGCGGGGTGTCGCTGAGCTTCCAGGGGTACTGGCGGCTGCCCCAGTTGGGCTGGTTGAACATGCCCCAGCCGCCCGGCAGGTTGCCCGCGGCGCGATCGCCGAACCCCCGTACGCCCTTCAGGGTGCCGAAGTAGTGGTCGAAGCTGCGGTTCTCCTGCATGAGGATCACCACGTGCCGGACGTCGGTGAGGGTGCCGGTCGCGCTGCTCGCGGCTGCGGACGCCCGGACCGGTGGTAGGGCGGCTCCCGCCATGAGTCCGGCACCGATGCCGACGAACCCCCTGCGACTGATGGGAATCATGCTCCGCCTCTCGTGTCGCGGTGTGCCCCAGTGGCACGTCGCAGACATGATGGGGGAGGAGGGCTTAAAGGTATACATCCATGCGGTAATTACTGCGTGAACACGCAAAGTCTTTGTTTGGCCAGGGATGGAATTGGTCTACGAGGAAACCAATGAGTCAGACGGCGAGGACCCTGACCCCTGCTTCGGTGAGCTGGGCGACCGTCTCCGGGGCGATGTCGGTATCGGTCACCAGGAGGTCGATCCGGTCCAGACCACAGATCCGCGCAAACGCCCGCCGTCCCATCTTCGAGGAGTCGGTCACCACGACGACGCGGCTGGCGCGTTCCGTGAAGAGGCGACTGATGCTGGCTTCGTCCTCCTGGTGGGCCATCACGCCGAGTTCGGGGTCGATCCCGTCGACGCCGAGCACCACCGCGTCGAGCACGACTTCGTTGAGCACCCCCACCGTCAGCGGGCCGACCAGTTCGTAGGTCTGGGGGCGCGCGACGCCACCCGTGGTGACGATCTTGATCTGTGGGCGCACCGCGAGCTCGCCCGCGATGTTGAGGGCATTGGTGACCACGGTGAGGGCGGGGCCGGCCGGTGCGGCTCCGAGGGCCTCCGCCCGGCCGCTTGCGAAGCGCAAGGCCAGTGCGCGGGCGACTTCCGTCGTCGTCGTGCCGCCGTTCAGTCCGACGACCTCGCCGGGGGCGACCAGGTCCGCGGCGGCCTCGGCGATTCGCCGCTTCTCCGATGCCCTGCGGGTCGACTTGTACCGCAGGGGCAGCTCGTACGAGACGCCGTGTGCGACCGCCCCGCCGCGCGTCCGTACCAGCAACTGCTGTTCGGCGAGCTCGTCGAGGTCCCGGCGGATCGTGGCGGCGGAGACGTCGAGCGTCGTTGCCGTCTCTTCCACCTCCAACTTCCCCGAAGCCGCCAGTAGTTCGAGGAGCGTGTTCCACCGGTCGTGCTTGGACATGGGTCCCTCCCTCCGCGGGGTCGTACTCATGTCGCGATCCCGCTCGTGCGCGCGTCCGATTCTATCGGCCGGTAGGCGGAGGATCTGGAAAAGGTCTGCATGTTTCTGATTGAATAGAGCCGTCTTCAAGCATCTTCCGTCATTATCGTGCAGCTTTCTTGCAAGGAGATCGGCATGACCAGCACGCGCACCGCCGAGGAGATCGCCTCCCAGCCCGCCACCTGGCGCCAGTCGGCCCGTACGCTGCCCCGGCACGTCACGGCCCTGCCCCGACGCGGCGAGAGGGTCGCGGTGGTCGGCTGCGGCACCTCCTGGTTCATGGCGCTCGCCTACGCGGAGCTGCGCGAGTCCGGCGGCCACGGCGAGACCGATGCCTTCGCCGCTTCCGAATTCCCCTTCGGCCGCCGCTACGACAGGGTCGTCGCCCTCACGCGCTCCGGCACCACCAGCGAGGTCCTCGCCGTGTTGTCCCGACTGCGCGGCACGGTTCCCACCGGCGCGATCACGGCAGACCCCACGACCCCCGTGATGGACCTCGCGGACGAGGTGGCCGTCCTCGACTTCGCCGACGAGGAGTCCGTCGTCCAGACGCGCTTCGCGACCACTGCCCTCTCCTTGTTCCGTGCGCACCTGGAGTTCGAGGAAGCCCTCCCGGAAGGGCTCGGAACCGTCGAAGAGGCTGCACGGGACGCCGAGCAGGCCCTCGCCTCCCCGCTCGACGAGAACGTGCGCACGGCAGAGCAGTTCACCTTCCTCGGCTCGGGGTGGACCTACGGCCTGGCCCTGGAGGCCGGTCTGAAGATGCGCGAGGCCGCCGGTGCCTGGACCGAGGCCTACCCCTCCATGGAGTACCGCCACGGCCCGATCAGTATCACCGGTCCCGGTCGGGTGACCTGGGGCTTCGGTGCCCTGCCCGTCGGACTCGCGGACGAGGTGCGGAAGGTGGGCGGCACGCTCGTCGAGAGCGATCTCGACCCGCTTGCGGACCTCGTCCGGGCCCAGCGCCTCGCCGTTGCGGTCGCCGAGGACCGGGGGCTGAACCCGGACACCCCTCGGAACCTGACCCGCTCCGTCGTCCTCACCGACGTCCGTGCCTGACCGTCGTACCGTGCCGGCCCACTTCCGGGAGAAGGACCATGCCGCTCGCGCCCACTGATGAGATCGTCCGTCGTGCCCGAGCTGCGGGCAGGGGAGTGGGGGCGTTCAACGTCCTCCAGCTCGAACACGCGCACGCGATCGTGGCCGGCGCGGAAAACGCCGACCGACCGGTCGTCCTCCAGATCAGCGAGAACACCGTTCGCTACCACGGAGCCCTGGAGCCGGTCGCACTCGCTTCCCTGGCCGTCGCCCGTGCCGCCAAGGTCCCCGTTGCCGTCCACCTGGATCACGCGGAGAACCCCGACCTCGTCCGCGAGGCCGTCGCCCTCGGCCTGGGCTCGGTCATGTTCGACGCCGCGAAACTTCCGTACGCGGAGAACGTCGCCGCGACCCGCGAGGTCGTGGAGCACTGCCACCGCCACGGCGTCTGGGTCGAGGCCGAACTCGGCGAGGTCGGCGGCAAGGGAGGCGCACACACCCCGGGCGTACGGACGGACCCCGAGGAGGCCCGTGCCTTCGTCGCCGCCACCGGCGTCGACGCGCTCGCGGTGGCGGTGGGCAGTGCCCACCAGATGGTCACTCGGGATGCGGTGCTGGACTTCGCCCTGATCGCCCGACTGCGTGCCGCCGTCGACGTCCCGCTCGTCCTGCACGGTTCTTCGGGAGTGTCGAACCCTCACCTGACTGCGGCCGTCGCAGCGGGCATGACCAAGGTGAACGTCTCCACCCACCTGAACAAGGCCTTCACCGAAGCGGTCCGCAACCACCTCGCCGACCACCCCGAGGCGGTCGACCCCCGCCGCTACCTGACTCCGGCCCGCGCTGCCGTGGCCCGCGAGGTCGGCCACCTCCTCACGGTGCTGTCGTCGTGACCCCGGGCCGCACGGGGCCTCCTGAACCGCCGTCGGGCGAATCCGTGCGGCCGTCCACGCAGGGCCGCACGGCCGTGCGGCCGAAGGGGCACCGGAAGTCCGGCCTCCACGTGCCGAGCGCGGCGCGGCTCCCGGTGCAGTGCACCTATGACTCTCGGGTGACCGGTTCGGCGACGAAGAGGGGGATCTCCCGGTCGGTCTTGCACTGGTAGTCGGCGTAGTCCGGGAACGCCTCGACGGCCCGGTCCCACCAGACCCGGCGCTCCTCACCGGTGACGAGGCGGGTCATCATGTCCTGCACCTCCGTGCCGTCACGCAGTTCGACGAGCGGCGCGGCGACCAGGTTGTGGTACCAGACGGGGTGCTTGACCGCGCCGCCGTTGGAGGCGACGAGCGCGTACGCACCCCCGTGCTCGACCCGCATGAGCGGGGTCTTGCGGAGCTTGCCGCTCTTGGCACCGAGGTTGGTGACCAGGACGACGGGGAGGCCCCGCATGGTCGTTCCCTTGGTGCCTCCGGAGGATTCGTACAGCTCGACCTGGTTGCGCACCCACGTCGAAGTGCTGGGCTCGTATTCGCCGGAGAGGGGCATCGGCGTGCGTCCTTTCGGAGGGCGTTCGGAGACGTCGGCTTGCACCCCCGACGCTATCCGACACCCCTGCTCCCGGCCGGTCGACGTTCCGGCGGGGCCTTGTCAGTCCTCGCCACTAGTAGTGCTTGGTCAGGTCGTGTTTGGTGGTGCGTGTCCTTCGGGTTGTGTGTCGCGTTGTGGGTGTGTGACTCCGGACGAAATGGCTGCGGT
>NZ_JBHYMF010000188.1:0-12911 GCF_042742855.1 Streptomyces sp. NPDC058877
GGCCCGGGGCGAGTCCCCGGGCCCTGCCCCGTGTCCGGACCGTTTTCGTGCTCGGGAGCCTAGCTCCGGCCCGCCTTGTCCCGGTTCCGGTCCCGCTCCAGGGCCAGCACCGCCACGTCGTCCGTCAGCTCGCCGCCGTTCAGCGCCCGGACCTCGGTCACGGCCGCCTCCAGGAGCTCCTCGCCCCGCAGGCCGGCCGCCAACTGTCGGTTGATCATCCCGACCATCCCGTCCTGACCGAGCCTCGGCGAGCCCGGCCCGGCGGAACGGCCCTCGATCAGCCCGTCCGTGTACATGAGCAGGGTCCAGGCTCCGCCCAGCTCGACCTGGCGGCGCGGCCAGCGGGCGCGCGGCAGCAGTCCGAGGGCCGGGCCGCCGTCCTCGTACGGCAGGAGCTGGGCCGCCCGCCCGTGCCGGGCGATCAGCGGGCTGGGGTGGCCGGCCAGGCAGAGCCCGGCCCGGCGCCCGTCGGGGGCGATGTCGACGGTGCAGAGGGTCGCGAAGATCTCCTCGCTCTCCCGCTCGTGCTCCAGGACCTGCTGCAGCGTCGACAGCAGTTCGTCCCCGCACAGGCCGGCGAAGGTCAGGGCCCGCCAGGCGATCCGCAGCTCGACGCCGAGTGCGGCCTCGTCGGGGCCGTGTCCGCACACGTCGCCGATCATGGCGTGGACCGTGCCGTCGGGGGTGCGGACGGTGTCGTAGAAGTCGCCGCCGAGCAGGGCGCGGGAGCGACCGGGGCGGTAGCGGGAGGCGAACCGCAGCTCGGAGCCCTGGAGCAGGGGGGTGGGCAGGAGGCCGCGTTCCAGGCGGGCGTTCTCCTGGGCCCGCAGCCGTGACTCGGCCAGCTTCACCTGGACGACGTCGGCCCGCTTGCGTTCGACGGCGTACCGGATGGCCCGGCTGAGCA
The DNA here is from genome assembly GCF_042742855.1 of Streptomyces sp. NPDC058877. Classification (NCBI taxonomy): domain Bacteria; kingdom Bacillati; phylum Actinomycetota; class Actinomycetes; order Kitasatosporales; family Streptomycetaceae; genus Streptomyces; species Streptomyces sp. NPDC058877. The sequence continues at coordinate 908 of NZ_JBHYMF010000188.1, forward strand.
GCCGGCCGTCGAGCTCCTCGCGGAAGAGGTGGTCCTGGGCGCCGACCCGTACCGCCTCCGCCGCGAGCTCGGCGTCGGCGGAGCCGGCGAGCGCCAGCACGGCGTGGCGCGGGGCGAGCCGGAGGATGTGCCGCAGCGGGGCGAGCGGGTCGTCCTCGACGGCCGTTCGTGGGTCGGGCAGGGAGAGGTCGACCAGGACGCAGTGGACGTCGTCGGTGAGGAGCCGCTCGGCCTCGGTGAGGTTCCGGGCGGTGCGGATGCGCACCCGGGTGCCGGCGGCATCCGCGGCGTCGAGCATTTCGGGTACGGCGAGCACACCCGCCGGGTCGTCCTCGACGACCAGGAGGGTGAGGTCGGTGCGATCGGTTCCTGTGACTGTGCCTGTCATGGGAGTGGCGTCCATGGGAGTGGTAGCGCCGGGTCCCGCAGCGGCAGAGACGTTTCTCTGGCGCGGTACGGATACGGGCATCGGTCCGGGTTTCCTTCCCTCCCCCCGAGGGTGCGCAGGGCGCCGGGTGGCGTCCCGCCCGTCCCGGACCATAGCGGTAGGGCGGCGTCCAGCGGAATGGTGATCAACCCACGAGTGCGCGCGTCGCGTTTGGCATATGCCGCGGAAAGGGAGGTACTTGCCCCCGCGCGGTCCGTGCGGGGGCTCCGGACCCATGAGAAAGGTCACGCCCCGGCGGCCGGGGCGTGCTGTGCCCTGTGTCACGAAGGGCGGACGACTCCGAGGATCTCCATCGATCCCGCGCCCGCGAGGGTCACGTTCCGTCCCGGGCGCGGTGCGTGCACGATCGTCCCGTTTCCGACGTACATCCCGATGTGGCTCGCGTCCTTGTAGTAGACGATCAGGTCGCCGGGCCGCATGTCCTTGACGTCCACGTGCGGCAGCAGCCGCCACTGCTCCTGCGAGGTCCGCGGGATGTTCCTGCCCGCTGCGCTCCAGGCGCTCTGGGTCAGGCCGGAGCAGTCGTACGAGCCGGGGCCCTCGGCCCCCCAGACGTACGGCTTGCCGATCTGGGCCGTTGCGAAGGCGACGGCCTTCTTGCCCTCCGCCGTGGCCCCCGTCTTCGCCCCGTCGAGGACGCCGGTGTCGAGCCAGGCCGCCTGGGCCCGGGAGCGGGCCTCCTCCTCCAGGCGCCGCAGCCGCTCGCGTTCCTCGGCTTCGAGCTGGTCCTCCAGCTCCTCGGCGGCGGCGATCTTCTCGTTGATCTCCTTCTTCGCCTGGGCCTGCTTGACGCGGTCGGATTCCAGCTTGGTCCAGTTGGTGCTGGCGTCCTTGGCGTAGGCGTCCAACTCGGCCTGGGTGCGGGTCATCTCGCCCAGGAGGTCGCTGGTGGCCTTCGCGCCGGCCTTGAGGCGACCGGCGTTGTCCAGGAAGAGCTGTGGATCGTTCGTGAGGACGAGCTGCGCGCCCTCGGGGAGCCCGCCGTTGCGGTACTGGGCCCGGGCGGCGGCGCCGGCCTTCGCCTTGAGGACGGCGATCTTCTCCCGGCCTTCGACGATCATCCGGGCGAGCTCGACGATCTCGGCGGACTGCTCCTTGGCCCTCTCCTCGGCGAGGTTGTACGCGTCGGTCGCGACGGCGGCCTGCCGGTACAGGGTCTCGATTTCCTCGCGCACCTCTTCCAGGCTCTTCTTCGGCGCGGGAGGGGGGAGCGGTGAGGCCGAGGCCTGGAGGGTCAGCGCGGGGGAGGCCAGCACGGTCAGGGCGCAGATCACGGTGATCGCGGCGATGGCGTGGCGGCGTCGGTTCACGAGCTCCCCCTCTAGTGACCCACATGTGATTTACCGTCAGTAACCCGAAGGTGACTTCGGCGATAGTGCCATGGGAAACCGGAAAGTAACAGAGGAATCCGTGGCCTGTTGGGCCGGCTCCCTCCACAGGGACGAGGGAAACGGGCGAGGCGTTCCCCGGGCGCGGGAAAAACGGCGGGAACCGGGAGCGGGAACCGAAGAGGAGGAGAAGGAGGAGAAGGGAGGCAAGAGGACAAGGGAGGCAAGAGGACAAGGGGGACAAGGGGTGGGGGCGTCGCCACCCCCGGGGTGTCAGTACCCCGGTCACCGCCGGCACCCGGGCCACTGCCGTCGGACGGCCGCCGTCAGCCCCGTGGTGCAAGCGCCTCCCACCGGACCGACACCTCGCCCTGTCGCCAACGGCGCGGACCGTCCGTCAGCGGCCAGTCCGCCGAAAGATCGTGCACGGAGCGGATCCACCGCTGCCGGGCCCCCAGGGAGGCGTACGGGGCGGCAGCCGCCCAGGCCCGGTCGAAGTCCCGCAGGAAGGCGTGTACCGGCTCGCCCGGCACGTTCCGGTGGATGAGCGCCTTCGGCAGCCGCTCCGCGAGGTCCGAGGGGCGGTCCAAGGAACCGAGCCGGGTCGCGAAGGTCACCGTGCGCGGTCCGGCCGCATCGAGCGCCACCCACACGTGTCGGCGTCCGATCTCGTCGCAGGTGCCCTCGACGAGCAGCCCGCCGGGCGCGAGCCGTCCGCACAGCCTGGCCCAGACGTCCGCGACCTGGTCCTCGTCGTACTGGCGCAGCACGTTCGCCGCCCGGATCAGGGCGACCCGGCCGGGGACCGGGACCTCGAAGCCGCCGTGCAGGAAGGAGAGGCCCGCGTGTGCCGCCTCGTACGGCTTGGCCGCCTCGACCCGGGCGGGCTCGATCTCGATGCCGCACAGGAGGGTCCGGGGCTCGGCGGTGCGCAGCCGGGCCAGCAGTTCCACGGCGGTCCAGGGGGCGGCCCCGTATCCGAGGTCCACGGCCACCGGAGGCTCGGACGAGCGGCGCAGGGCGGGGCCGTGGACCGCGGCGATCCAGCGGTCCATGCGGCGCAGCCGGTTCGGGTTGGTGGTCCCGCGGGTCGGGTTGCCGACGGGGCGGGTGGTGCGCGGGGCCATGCCACGAGCGTAAGGGGTGCGCCCGGGAGGCGGGGGCGGGCCGTCGTTCCGGCAACGAATTGGCAAAGCGCCCCGCCGCCGGAAATGAAGGGGGGCGTTTCGGCGTTGTCGCGGCTGGAGGGCGACCGCGTCCTCCGGTAGTCATGCCCGAGCCGGCCCGGCCCCGAAGGCCCCGGCCCGAGGTGCCGAGCGGCCGTGGAGGCCCCGAGCGGAAGGACCCGCCGACGTGAGCCAGTACGTGTCCCGGCTCGCCGGTGCCCGGCACCGGCACCCGGCGCCGGCCAGGCTCCGGCTTCCCGGCCGGCACCGCACCCCGCGGCGCGTGGCCATGCTCAGCGTCCACACCTCGCCGCTGCACCAGCCCGGGACGGGCGATGCCGGCGGCATGAACGTCTACATCGTCGAGCTGGCCAAACGGCTTGCCGCCATCGACATCGAGGTGGAGGTCTTCACCCGGGCCACCACCGGCGACCTGCCCCCGGTGGTCGAACTGACCCCGGGCGTGCTCGTGCGGCACGTCGACGCGGGCCCGTACGAGGGCCTGGCCAAGGAGGAGCTGCCGGCGCAGCTCTGTGCCTTCACCCACGGCGTGATGCAGGCGTGGGCGGGCCACCGACCCGGCCACTACGACCTGGTCCACTCCCACTACTGGCTGTCCGGCCACGTGGGCTGGCTCGCCGCCGAACGCTGGGGCGTCCCGCTCGTCCACGCCATGCACACCATGGCCAAGGTCAAGAACGCGGCGCTCGCCGAGGGCGACACCCCCGAGCCCGCGGCCCGGGTCATCGGGGAGACCCAGATCGTCTCCGCCGCCGACCGGCTGATCGCCAACACGGCCGAGGAGGCCGACGAGCTCGCCCGCTTCTACGAGGCGGACCCCGGCAAGATCGCGGTGGTGCACCCCGGCGTCAACCTCGACCGCTTCCGCCCGGCCGACGGCCGGGCCGCCGCCCGGGCCCGGCTCGGGCTTCCGCAGGACGCCTTCATCCCCGTCTTCGCCGGCCGGATACAGCCGCTGAAGGCCCCGGACATCCTGCTGCGGGCCGCCGCCCGACTGCTGGAGCAGGACCCTTCGCTCCGGACCCGGATGGTCGTTCCGGTGGTCGGCGGGCCGAGCGGCAGCGGTCTGGCCAAGCCGGAGCAGTTGCAGAAGCTGGTGGCCCGGCTCGGAATCGCGGACGTCGTGCGCTTCCACCCGCCGGTGGGCCAGGAGCAGCTGGCGGACTGGTTCCGTGCGGCCAGCGTGCTCGTCATGCCCTCGTACAGCGAGTCCTTCGGGCTGGTCGCGATCGAGGCGCAGGCGGCCGGTACTCCGGTCGTCGCGGCGGCCGTGGGCGGGCTGCCCGTGGCCGTGCGGGACGACGTGACGGGTTTCCTGGTGCAGGGCCACGACCCGGTGGACTACGCCCGGGCGCTCGGTCGTTTCGTGGCGGACCCCGCGCTGTCCGAGCGGATGGGCGGGGCGGCGGCGCGGCACGCCGCGTCCTTCGGCTGGGACACGGCGGCCTCGGGCACGGCGGACGTGTACACGGCCGCCATGCACGACCACCGGCTGCGGGAGAACCGCCGTCGCGTACGCTCGCACCATGGCTGAGGACGTTCGGCGGATCATCGAGGGCACCTTCGACGACGCGGGGTTGGACTGGGAGTCCCCCGAGTCCGGTTCGTACGTCGTGAAGCTCCCCGGCACGCGCAAGTTGTTCACCACGCTGTCGCTCCGGGTGGGCCGCCACTCGCTCTCCCTGAACGCCTTCGTCATCCGCCACCCGGACGAGAACGAGCCGGGCGTCCACCGCTGGCTGCTCGAACGCAACCTCAAGCTGTACGGGGTGGGTTACGCGGTCGACGGCCTCGGCGACATCTACCTCGCCGGCAAGCTGCCGCTGGCCGCCGTGACGCCCGAGGAACTGGACCGGCTGCTCGGCTCGGTCCTGGAGGCGGCGGACGGCGACTTCAACACGCTCCTGGAGCTGGGGTTCGCGTCGGCGATCCGACGGGAGTACGCGTGGCGGGTCTCCCGCGGCGAGTCGACCCGCAACCTCGACGCCTTCAAGAACCTGACGCGGACGCCGGTGGACTGACCGTCCGGAAGCCCGGGAGGGCCCCGCCCACGAGGACCTCGCCGGGCGCGGCGGCCGTCCGCCCGTCGAGGGCCTCCCGGCCCGCCCGGTACTGCCCCGGCGTCGTACCGAAGGCGCGGCGGAAGGCGTGCGAGAGGGCGTACGGCGAGCCGTAGCCGACGCGACGGGCGACGGTCGCCAGCGGATCCCGGGTGGTGCGGAGCAGCGCCGCGGCCCGGGTCAGCCGCCACCAGGTGAGGTAGGCCATCGGGGGCTTGCCCACCAGGGCGGTGAAGCGGCGGGCCAGGGTGGGGCGGGAGACGCCCGCCTCGGCAGCCAGCCGGTCGACCGTCCAGGGGGCGGCCGGATCGGCGTGCAGCGCGCGCAGCGCGGTGGCGGTCATCGGGTCGCCCAGGGCCGCCGGCCACGCGCCGGTCGAGCCCTCCGCCATCCAGCACCGGATCATGTAGACGAACAGCAGGTCGAGCAGGCTGGGGAGGGCGAGGGAGGCACCGGGCTGCCGTTCGTCCAGCTCGCCCCCCAGGAGGGCGAGGGCGGAACGGAGTTCGGGGCGCCCGCCGGCCCGGTCCGGCAGGTGGACGAGCGGCGGGAGTTCGGCCAGGAGCGGATGGGCGTGGCTGCGGTCCAGCCGGTACTTGCCGCAGACCATTTCGACCTGGCGGTCGGGGGCGTGGGGGTGTGGCAGCGTCGGGAGGCTCCCGTCGCCCGCCGGGTCGAAGGGCACCGCCCGGGCGAGCGTCGCCGCGTCGGCGGGCGAGTCGGCGATGACGTGGCCGGTGCCGTGCGGCAGCAGCACCGCGTCCCCCGCGCCCAGCGCGACCGGCTCGCCGCCGTCGGGCAGCAGCCAGCAGTCGCCCGAGAGGACGACGTGGAAGCCGGCTCCGTCGTACGGGTCGAAGCGCACGCACCAGCGCCCGCCGACCCGCACCCGGTTGGAGGAGGGCCGGCCGACCCGTACGGCCGAGATCGCGTCGCTCACCACGTCCATGGCGGGGAGCGTAGTGCCGTCCCCGGGGAGCGGAGGAGCTCCCCCGTACCGGAGGCCCGGAACCCCCGTGCGGAGGGCGGTCTCCCCGCCGCGCGCCGGGGGAGCGTCCCCGCCGGGAAAGCGGGTGCCCGACACACAGAAGACGGAGTGAGCGTCTCGCGCATCGAGGTGAGCGGAAGGAGCATTGAGAGGCTCAGGGCCCCTCCCTAGGGTCGATCGCATGACGAACGAGAACACACGGAGCATCGTCCTGGGGGACGTCGAGGTCCTCCGGGTCGTCGAGTGGCAGGGCCCGTTCGGGCCGGCCGGCACCCTCGTCCCGGAGGCAGGGGCGGAGGTGTGGAAGGCCAACGAGGAGTGGCTGGCCCCGGACCACTGGGCGCCGGACGACGACAGCGCGGTCATGGCCCTGCAGAGCTGGGTGCTGCGCAGCGGGGGCCGGACCGTCCTGGTCGACACCGGGGTGGGCGACGGGCGCGAGCGGCCCCACTCGCCGCAGTTCCACCGGCGGCGGGACGGCTTTCTCGACCGATTGGAACGGGCCGGCATCCGGCCCGAGGACGTCGACGTCGTCGTCAACACGCACCTGCACGCCGACCACGTCGGATGGAACACCCGGGACGCGGAGGGCGAGTGGGTGCCGACCTTCCCGAACGCCCAGTACCTCCTCCCGGCTGCCGACGACTTCCACTTCGGCCCGGAGAACGGCTACGGCGGCGGCCTCCGGGAGGACGACCGCCTGGTCTACGGGGACAGCGTGGCGCCCGTGCACCGCGCGGGCCTCGTCACGCTCTGGGAGGGAACCCATCGCATCGACGGAAACCTGACCCTGGAGTCGGCGCCCGGTCACACCCCCGGGTCGGCCGTGCTGCGGCTCGCTTCCGGCACCGACCGGGCGGTCTTCGTCGGCGACCTCCTCCACAGCCCGGTGCAGATCCTCGACCCCGGGTGCGCCAGTTGCTTCTGCCTGGACCCGGCGGAGGCGGCGCGCAGCCGCCGCCGCGTCCTCGAACGGGCCGCCGACGCGCGGGAACTGGTCGTCCCCGCGCACTTCGGAGGGGCCGGAGCGTTCGAAGTGCGCAGGGACGGGAGGGGGTTCGCGCTCGCCGGTTGGGCGTCCTACGGCCCGCCGCGGGTCAGCCGCTGACGGAGGGCGTACCGGTGCCCTCGGCCGCGACTCCGGCGGGGGCTTCCGCTCCGGCCGGAGCCTCCGTTGCGGCGGGGGCTTCCGCTCCCGCCTCGGCGGCGGAGGAGGAGGCCGCCGCCACGGTCCCGGCGGGCTCCTCCGTCTCCTCGCTCAGGGCCTTCCGCAGTCGGGTGGCGTACCCGGCTGCGGCGAGGACGCCGATCGCGGCCGTGGACGCCCACAGGACGTCGGGGCCGGGGCCGCCGACGACCGCACCGGCGAGGATCGGGGCGACGAAGCCGGCGACGGCCCAGGACATGCCCATCACACCCTGGTAGCGGCCCCGGGCGTGCTCGGGGGCGAGCCGGGCGGTGGCCGCGGCGTTCGTCGGGACGTGGATCATCTCGCCGACGGTCCACACGACCACGGTCACGGCGAAGGCGGCCGGAGAGCCGGCGAGGGCGGTGGCGCCGGTGCCGACGGCGAACAGCAGGGCGGAGAAGCTCAGCAGGTGGACCGGCGACCGCTTGTCCGTCAGCTTGTTGACGAGTAGCTGGAAGCCGACGATCACGATGCCGTTGACGGCGATGACGACGCCGTAGGCGGAGGGGGAGAGGCCCTGGTCCGCCATGGTCAGCGGCAGGCCGATCCACGGAGCGGTGAAGACGAGGCAGACGAGGAGGTTGAGCAGGACGAGGGTCCGGAAGGGCGCGTCCCGCAGCACCGTGAACATGCTGACCCGCTCCTCCTCGACCGGCTCGCCCTGCGGGTCGACCGCGCTCTCGGGTCGGGTCTCCGGGAGGCGGAGGAAGACGATGACGGCGCACAGGAAGGTGGCCACGGCGTCGAGCAGGAAGAGGGTGCGGTAGCCGAGGAAGATCGCGGCGCCACCACCGATGGAGGCGATGGCGAAGCCGAGGTTGAGGGCCCAGTAGTTCAAGGCGTACGCCCGGCGCACCTCGTGGGCGGGGACCATGTCGGCGATCGTGGCGTTGATGGAGGGGCGGACGGCCTGCATGGCGACGCCCATGAGGAGGACGACGGCCGCGACGGCCCAGGCGGCGGTGACGACCGCGAGGGCGGCGGCGCAGGCGGCAGCCGCGAGGTGCATGGTCACCATGGTGGGGCGGCGGCCCCAACGGTCGGTGAGCGTGCCGCCGAGCGGGGAACCGGCGACGCCGCCGAGGCCGTGGAGCGCGATGACCAGTCCGGCGAACCAGGGGGAGTGCCCGAGCTCCACGGTCAGGTAGAGGGAGAGGAAGGTGAGGACGAAGGCGCCGGTCCGGTTGACCAGGGTGGACAGCCAGAGCCACCAGAAGCCCTGCGGGAGCCCGGAGACGGTCGCCCTGGCTGATCGTCTGAGCGAGTCGATGGACATGTGTGGCGGCCCCTTGCTGGACGTAAGACCTGAATCAGGTGCTCGTAACTTACGTATCTCAGGGGTCGGACGCCAGCGAATTGACGACGCGCGTCAATCGTCAGCGGTCGATTAGGCTCGGACGCATGGCCGACGCACCGTACAAGCTGATCCTCCTCCGCCACGGCGAGAGCGAGTGGAACGAGAAGAACCTGTTCACCGGTTGGGTGGACGTCAACCTCACCGCCAAGGGCGAGAAGGAGGCGACGCGGGGCGGCGAGCTCCTCAAGGACGCCGGTCTGCTGCCCGACGTCCTGCACACCTCCCTCCAGAAGCGCGCCATCCGCACCGCGCAGCTCGCCCTGGAGTCCGCCGACCGCCACTGGATCCCGGTCAGCCGTTCGTGGCGCCTCAACGAGCGCCACTACGGCGCCCTCCAGGGCAAGGACAAGGCCCAGACGCTCGCCGAGTTCGGCGAGGAGCAGTTCATGCTGTGGCGCCGTTCCTACGACACCCCGCCGCCGCCGCTCTCCGACGACAGCGAGTACTCCCAGGCCCACGACGCCCGCTACGCGACGATCCCGCCGGAGCTGCGCCCGCAGACCGAGTGCCTCAAGGACGTCGTCTCCCGGATGCTCCCCTACTGGTACGACGCGATCGTCCCGGACCTCCTCGCCGGCCGCACGGTCCTGGTCGCCGCCCACGGCAACAGCCTCCGCGCCCTGGTGAAGCACCTGGACGGCATCTCGGACGCCGACATCGCCGGCCTCAACATCCCGACGGGCATCCCCCTGTCCTACGAGCTCGACGAGGACTTCAAGCCGCTCAACCCGGGCGGCACCTACCTCGACCCGGACGCCGCCGCGGCTGCCATCGAGGCCGTCAAGAACCAGGGCAAGAAGAAGTAAGGAAAGCGATCATGTCCCTGACCTGCGCGTACGGCGCAGATCGGGGGCATTTTCGTGCTCTGGGACCGCGCTGGGTCCTCAGCCCGGAAAGTCATCGGGCCTCGTGGCGCCGGTGGTTGATGGCATGCCTCCGCACCCGCGCTGGAGAAAGCAGTGCGCTGGAGCACGAAACCCGAGACCGCCGCCATGAGCCGGGCCCGCGCCCTTCCCGTGGCGGCTCGCTGGGGCACCGCGGCCAGGCCGTCCAGCGGGTGCCCGGGTGTCCGGGTGTCCGGGTGCGCCTCGGCGATGGAGGTGAAGCCGTCGTCCCGGGGCGGGCTTGACTCTCGGGTAACGCGAGACGCCACAGTCAGTGCTGTGGACAGGGGAAACCTGCTGCCGATCGGGCAGTTCTCGCAGGCCAGCGGCCTCTCGATCACCGCGCTTCGACACTACGACGCCAGCGGCGTGTTGGTGCCGGCGTTCGTCGACCCGGTGAGCGGCTACCGGTACTTCCGACGTGACCAGGTGCGTACGGCGCAGTTGATCAGGGCGCTGCGCCAGCTGGACATACCGGTCGAGGAGGTGCGCCGGCTGCTCGGCGGCGGCGAGGAGGGGCTCGCCGCCGCCTTGCAGGCACATCTGCGGGCGGCCGAGCGCCGGCTGGAGGTGCAGCGCTCCGTGGTCCACAGTCTGTTGAACCGACTGACCGAAGGAGCAGGGATGCCCCATCGCGTCACCGTCCGGCAAGGCGCTGCCGAACGGATCCTCGTCCGCGGGGCGACCCTGGACAGCTCCGGGCTCGACGCCTTCCTCCGAGTCGCCTACCGGGAGATGTACGAGGTCGACGGCCGCGGCCCGCTCACCTTCACCGGGCCCGCTTTCATCCGGTTCCACGGGGTGTGCGACGACGAGAACGAGACGCTCGTCGAGGCCTGCCTGCCCTTCTGGGAAGACGGCGCACAGCCCACGGAGCTGCCCGGGGGGATGACCGTGTACGAGCTCTCCGAGAGCACCCTCGCCTGCACGGAGGTCGAGGGCGAGGCCGCCGCGTTCCCGCAGATCCTCGGCGCGTACGACGCCGTCGCCGACTGGATCACCGCACACGGCTTCACCTTCGCGGGCCCGGTGCGGATGGTCTACCGACGGTGGGCCGGGTCGCCGGACCATCCGGACAACCGCCTGGAGATCGCCTGGCCGATCGACGAGCCCGTCGACGAGCAGGGACAACGGCTACGGCGGGCCCTGATCCGGCCTCCGGAAAGCCCCGTCCACTAGGACTCAAGTTCTCCACGGACGGGCTCTCCGCCGGTTGCTTCTCGCGCGGGGGCGCACCGTGGCGCCCATGCGGTCTCCGGCAACGGTCCGCCGCTGCGCGGATCAACAGCAGAGAACCCGTGCCACGGCCCGGCTGAAGTCGCCGTTCGCGAGTGCCTTGACCGGGATCGTGAAGTACAGCGCTCCAGCGTCCCCCCACCCCCATCCGAGTTCGGGGTCCTCGGCGAGCTGGAGGAGATGGACGGCCGGGCCGTCGGCGTCACGGGGCGACACCGCGAGCGTGTACGAGGTGTCCGGCCAACCGAAGGCGCAGTGGCTGCCGGCGGTGTTCCCGTCGAGGTCTCCCATCTTTTCGAGCACGAGTGATGCCGCACCCCAGTGTTGGTCCCCGTCGAACTCCAGGTCCTCGTCCTCGACGTCCCAACAGTCCGGGAGCATGGCCACCTCGACCGCGCGGACGGGTACGGCCGGATACCTTCTCGCTGGTTCGGGCGCCCTCGTTTCGACGGCCCGTGCCGGATCGGAGGAAATGACGCGGTACGCCCCGGGCCCGGACACGTCCAGTTCGCGGTACCGCTCGTACGGCACGTCTGGATCGAGGTGGAAGAAGTTGAGCAGACCGGGGCGCACGGGCAGTTCGTCGCCGAGCCAGGTGGCCAGGGCGTCGGAGTCCAGTACGGCGTGCAGGGACAGCGGAACTCCGCTCTGTTCGGGCCAGCAGGTCTCCGGTTCGAGCAGGGCGGGCCCGCCGAGGCGGCATTGCCCCGTGGCCCGGTCGGTCCCCGTCGGGCGGACCAGCTGGAAGCCGCGACGGGCCATGGCGGCGAACTGCCGACCGGTCTTCTCGCCGAGCCGTTCCGCGCATGCCCGGCTCACGTGGGCGGGGTCATCGAACTGCATGCCGGCATCTTCTCAACTTCCCTTTCCGTGCGCCCCGGTGCTTCCACGGGGAGGAAGCGTGCGCCCGCATCCGCCTTCCGCGGAACGGCGGCGCTCGACACACTCGGTTGGTCCGTCCGTCTGATGGCACCAGGGGGGAACAGTGGCCCGAACACAGTCGAAGTGCGGAGCTCTCACACAGAAGGGGACCCGGTGTCAGCGCCTTGCCATGATCGGGGCTTCCAGGTGCGACCGTCACCGGGGCGACTGGTTCTCCTACGAGGTGCAGAAGCGCAAGGCGAAGAAGCAGCAGGAGTAGTCCGACGGCCGGCCCGTGTTCGGGCCGCGGGAGGGCGGTCGAGGGCGGTCGGCGGTGACGGGGCATGACGGCCCGGTCCGCAGGCCGGAGCCCGTCGGCCGAACGGCGCCCGGGGCGCATCGGGCTCCCGGCAGGAGCACGGGGGTCCGCATGGACGGGCCCCCTCCCGCGGGGTGCCGCGGGAGG
>NZ_JBHYMF010000189.1:0-12867 GCF_042742855.1 Streptomyces sp. NPDC058877
GTTGCGGCGGTTGGCCGCCAGGTTCTCGTAGAAGTGCAGGAGGCCGAGGTCGTCGACCGAACCCGCGTTGACGGCCTTGGCCAGCGGGGTGCCCTGGAGGAGGCGCTTGACCGGGACCTCGATGCGCTTGCCCGTGAGGGTGTGCGGGACGCCCGGGACCTCGATGATCTCGTCGGGCACGTGCCTCGGGGAGAGTTCGGAGCGGATCGTCCGCTTGATGCGGGCGATCAGTTCCTCGTCCAGGGTGGCGCCCTCCACGAGGTGCACGAAGAGCGGCATCCAGTAGCCGCCGTCCGGCTCCTCCAGGCCGATGACCAGGGACTCCCGGATCTCGGGAAGGCGTTCGACCGCCTCGTAGATGTCGGCGCTCCCCATCCGGACGCCCTGGCGGTTCAGGGTCGAGTCGGAGCGGCCGTGGATGACGACCGAGCCGTGGTCGGTGATCGTGATCCAGTCCCCGTGGCGCCAGACGCCGGGGAACATCTCGAAGTAGCTGTCGCGGTAGCGGCTGCCGTCGGGGTCGTTCCAGAAGTGGATCGGCATGGAGGGCATGGGGTTGGTGACGACGAGCTCGCCGACCTCGCCGACCAGGGGCTTCCCCGAAGGGTCCCAGGACTGGAGGTCCGTGCCGAGGCCGGCCGCCTGGAGCTCGCCGATGTGGACGGGCAGCGTGGGCACGGCACCGGCGAAGCAGGAGCAGACGTCCGTGCCGCCGCTGACGGAGGCGATCCACAGGTCCTCCCGGACCTCGTCGTGGAGCCAGCGGAAGCCGTCGGGGGGCAGCGGAGAGCCGGTGGTGGCGACGCACTTCACCGCGGACAGGTCGAAGTCGCGCCCGGGGTGGACGTCGGCCTTGGCGCAGGCCATCACGTACGCCGCCGAGGTGCCGTACAGGGTGGCGCGGGTGCACTCGGCGACGCGCCACTGGGCCGCGGTGTCGGGATAGCCGGGGCTGCCGTCGTACAGGACCACGGTCGTGCCGGTGAGGAGACCGGAGACGAGGAAGTTCCACATCATCCAGCCGGTGGAGGTGTACCAGAAGAACACGTCCTCGGGACCGAGGTCGCAGTGCAGGCCCAGCTGCTTGACGTGCTCGACGAGGATGCCGCCCTGGGACTGCACGATCGCCTTCGGCAGGCCGGTCGTCCCGGAGGAGTACAGGACCCACAGCGGGTGCGCGAAGGGGACCTGCTCGTAGACCGGCTCGACGTCGGCGGCCACGAGGTCGGACCAGGCCAGGGTGCCCTCGGGGGCCGGGGTGCCGAGGAGCGGGATGTGGACCACGGCGCGGAGCGTGGGGAGCTCGGCGCGCAGCTCCGCCACGGTGTCGCGCCGGTCGTGCTCCTTGCCGCCGTAGCGGTAGCCGTCGACGGTGAAGAGGACGACCGGTTCGACCTGCTGGAAGCGGTCGAGGACGCTGCGGGCACCGAAGTCCGGGGCGCAGGAGGTCCACACGCCGCCGACGGCCGCGGTGGCGAGGAGCGCCACGACGGACTGCGGGACGTTGGGCAGGTAGCCGCTGACCCGGTCGCCGGGGCGCACGCCGAGGGCGCGCAGTTCGGCAGCGAGGGAGCCGACCTGGCGGCGGAGCTCGCCCCAGGTGATCGGAGTGGGCTCCTGCGTCTCGTCGACGTGCAGCAGGGCGGTGTCGTGAGGACGCTCGTGGGCAGCGCGCAGGGCGTGCTCGGCGTAGTTGAGGGTGGCCCCGGGGAACCATTCGGCACCGGGCATGGAGCGGTCTCCGAGGACCTGCTCGTACGGGGTGGAGAAGCGGATGTCGAACCACTCGACGACCGCCTCCCAGAAGGCTTCGAGTTCCTCGACCGACCAGCGGTGGAGCGCTGGGTACCCGCCCTCGGCCGGGGCGCCGTGGTGCTCAGCGGCCCAGGCCTGGAAGCGGGTGACGGCGGCCGTGGCGATGCGTTCCTCGTCCGGCTGCCAAAGCGGCTCGGACGGCGCTGCTGATGTCATTTGGGGCGGCTCCCTGGCTGTACGCGGGTCTGCGTGTGTCGCGCGCACGTGCTGGGGTGTGCGCGTGACGCGGCTGACAGGACGATGCCATGTGATCCTCTTTCGCACCAGGTCTGCCGCCCCATGGTCGGGTAGTTGAACATGTGCTCCCACCACGGGTGAACGACGGCTGAACGGAGCCGGTTCGGCCCCCGGCGGATGGCAGGGTGAGCTGCATGGACGGTCGGGGACTGGTGCGTTCGATGAAGGTGTTCGGTTCGGTGCAGGGGTTGCGGGCGGTGCGGTCGGCATGGCGGCAGCGACGCACGGACGCGTGGGGGCTGCCGCCGAGGGGGGCCGAGCGGGCCAGGGTGCCGGGGGTGGCGGTGGAGGCGGAGGCGGCACCCGGCGGGGGGACCGTCCGCTTCGCCCGGTCCTCGCTGCAGATCTGCGTGTCGGCGGGGGGCACCGTGTTCTGGGGTTGGGACGGGGCCGCGCCGCTGCCCTCGTACGCCCTGGCGGGCGAGGCACCCGAACCCGATCCACGGGCATCCCTCGAACCGGACACCGACGGGGGGTGGCGGATCGTGTCGGAGCGGGTGACGGTGACGGTTTCCCGGCACGGGGCGGTCGAGCTGCGGACTCCGGGCGGGGTGCTGTTGCGCCGGGACCTGCCGCCGCGCTGGTGGGAGCCGGCGGGTGGCGGCGAAGCGGGAGCCGGTGGCGGTGCGGGAGCTCCGGCGGGGGGCGGGGTCGCGCGATGGGTGCAGCGCAGCGAGGTGCCGGCCGACGCCCGGTTCTTCGGCCTCGGCGGACGGTCGGCGGGGCCGCGCCTGCGGGACGGCTCGTACCGGCTGTGGAACACCGATCCGCAGGGGGGCTTCGGACCGGGGGACGATCCGCTCTACCTGACCATGCCCGTGCAGTTCGTGGTCTCGGACGCCGGTACGCACCTGGCGTTCCACGACAACACCTGGGACGGCCGGGTGACCCTGGCCGAGGGCGAGGAGGGAGCGGGGTCGGGGCACGACCGGCCGGGAACCAGCGAGGTCCGGATGACGGGCGGGCCGCTGCGCTGCTGGGTGGTCGTCGGCTCCCCCGCACGCGTGCTGCACGGCTGGGCGGCGCTGACGGGTGCTCCCGCGCTGCCGCCGTCGTGGGCGCTCGGGCCGCAACACGCCCGTTGGGGCTTCGGCAGCGCCGGGGAAGTACGGCGCGTGGTCGCCGGGTACCGGGAGCGGGGGCTGCCGCTGTCGGCGGTGCACCTGGACATCGACCACTACGACGGGCACCGGGTGTTCACGGTCGACCGGGAGCGGTTCCCCGATCTGCCGGGGCTCGCCGAGGAACTGCGGGAGCAGGGCGTGCGCCTGGTGTCGATCGTGGACCCGGCGGTCAAGGTGGCACCCGGCGACCCGGTGTACGACGGCGGGGTGGCGGCCGGTGCCTTCGTGAAGGACGCACGGGGCCAGGAGGTGCACGGGGTGGTGTGGCCCGGTGAGTGCGCCTATCCGGACTTCACGGATCCGGCGGTGCGGGAGTGGTGGGGCGGTCTGTACGAGGAGCGGCTGCGCCAGGGCTTCTCGGGGGTGTGGCACGACATGAACGAGCCGGTGTCCTTCGTTCCCTTCGGGGATCCGACGCTGCCCCGCTCGGCGCGGCACGCCCTGGAGGGGCGGGGCGGCGACCACGGGGAGGCGCACAACGTCTACGGGCTCGGGATGGCCCGGGCCGGGTACGAGGGGTTGCGCAGGCTGCGGCCGGACGAGCGGCCGTTCCTCTTCTCGCGTTCCGGGTGGGCCGGGATGCAGCGGTTCGGCGGCACCTGGTCCGGCGACGTGTCGACGGGGTGGCCGGGGCTGCGGGCCTCGCTCTCCCTGGTGCTGGGTCTCGGTCTGTGCGGGGTCCCCTACTCGGGGCCGGACGTGGGCGGGTTCGACGGCAGTCCGTCGCCGGAGCTGTTCCTCCGCTGGTACCAGCTGGGGGCGTGGCTGCCCCTGTTCCGTACGCACGCCGCGATCGACGCGGGGCGGCGCGAACCGTGGGAGTTCGGCCCCGAGGTCCTGGAGCACGCGCGCGCGGCCCTGCTGGAACGCGAACGGCTGCACCCGTACTTCGCGACCCTGGCCCGACTGGCCCGGATGACGGGCGCGCCGTACGTCCGTCCGTTGTGGTGGGGGGCGCCCGAGGACCGGCTGCTGCGCGACTGCGAGGACGCGTTCCTGCTGGGTGACGCGCTGCTCGTGGCACCGGTGCTGACACCGGGAGCGGACGGGCGGGCGGTGCGGTTGCCGCGCGGACGCTGGTACGACACGGCGACCGGGCGTGCGCACGAGGGGCCGGGGCAGGTCCTGCTCGACGCGCCGCTGTCCAGGGTGCCCGTCCTGGCCCGGGCGGGAGCCGTGCTTCCCGTACGGGGCGAGGACGGCGAGCTGGCCCTGGAGGTGTGGGCGCCCGCCGCGGGGCGGACGGGCGGTGGACTCGTCGTGCGGGACACCGGGGACGGCTGGGAGCCGGCCGAGATCGAGCGCTACCAGTCGCGACTGGTGGGCGGCCGGGTGGTGGTCGAACGCGTCGGGGACGAGGGGGTGGAGGAGGTCGGACTGCCGGTCCGGGTCCGGTGCGGCTGAGACCTCCGCGATGGGCGGCCCTCAGCCCGGCACCCCCCGGTCGTACTCCCCCGCGAACCACTTCCGGACCGCCTCGGTGTGGAGCGGGAAGGCCAGCCGTTCGGGGCCCGTGATCAGGTGGTGGCCGCTGGTCTCGTCCGTCGCCGAGGAAGGGGGCAGTTCGGCGGCCGGGCGGGGCGGCAGGAGGCCGAAGAGGAGCAGGTGGCCGGCCGGGGAGCTCATCGCGTCGGCGAGGCGGACCTGATCGGCGGTGGCTCCGATGCCGGTTTCCTCGCGGAGCTCGCGAGCCACGGCGGCCCGCCAGTCCTCGCCGTGGTCGATGAAGCCGCCGGGCAGGGCGACGCCTCCCCGTTCGGGTTCGATGGTGCGGGTGATGACCACGAGGCCGGCGCTCGGTCCGCTGGTGACGGGCACCAGGGCGACGGCGACGGGCAACGGGTTGCGGTAGGCGGTGTGTCCGCAGGCCGGACAGGTGCGGGGCCAGCCGGCGTCGGCCGGGTGCGCCGCGCCGCAGGCGGAGCAGTGGGAGTCCTTCACGGCCCGACCGTATGCGATCGTCGTTCCACCGCGCTGCCGGAACGGATGGGGAACCCACATGACCGGACTCGTTTCCGCCCTTCGCTCCCTCGCCACGACCACGGCCGCCGGGCTCCTCGCCGTCACGGGCGCCCTCGCCCCTGCCCCGGCCGCCCCGGAGCCGAGGGCGCCCCGGGAGTTCGTGGACCTGGGCTCCGTGGACCGGACGATCCTCCGGGAGGTCCGGTACGCGACGGAACACAACTTCGTCGGCGAGCCGGTCGACGGCTATGCGCAGCCGCTGTGCCTCCTGACCCGTCCGGCGGCCGAAGCGCTGCACCGCGCGCAGGCCCGGCTGCGGGCACGGGGATACGCGCTGAAGGTGTACGACTGCTACCGGCCGCAGCGGGCCGTGGACCACTTCGTGCGGTGGGCAGGGGACCTGCGGGACGAGCGGATGAAGAAGGAGTTCTATCCGCTCGTCGCCAAGTCGAGCTTGTTCGCGGACGGTTACATCGCGGAGAGGTCGGGGCACAGTCGGGGCTCGACGGTCGACCTGACGGTCGTGCGGCTGCCGGCGGCAGGTACCCGCGCGTACGTGCCGGGAGAGGAACTGGTGGAGTGCTGGGCGCCCCGGGCGGAACGGTTCCCGGACAACTCCGTGGACATGGGGACCGGATACGACTGCTTCGACCTCCGCTCGCACACCGACGATCCGCGGATCCGGGGCGTGCAGCGGGCCAACCGGGAACTGCTCGGGGGCGTGCTCGCCGAGCAGGGCTTTGTGAACCTGCCCGAGGAGTGGTGGCACTTCACGTTCGAGCCCGAGCCCTACCCCGACACCTTCTTCGACTTCCCGGTGGCGCGGAGGTCGGTGGCCGGGCACTGACCCCGGGGGCTCGGGCCGCGGGACGGCCGACGCCGCCCCTTCCCCTGGCCACGGCCACCGTGCCACACTTCTGACGGATCGTCAGAAGTGTGGTGCTCGGTGGTACGGGAGGCCTCGATGACACGGACGCGCAGACCGGTGGTGGCCGGCTGGTTCACCGAAGACACCGCGCCGGAGGCGGAGTTCCGACTGCTCGGCACCCGGTGCACGGCCTGCACCTCGGTCTTCTTCCCCCGTGCGGACGACGACTGCCGCAACCCCGGCTGCCCGGGCGGCGGGAAACTGGTCGAGGTCCCGCTCTCGCCCCGCGGCCGAGTCTGGTCGTACACCGACGGCCGGTACCGCCCGCCCGCCCCGTACGTCTCCGACCCGGACGCGCCCTGGAAGCCGTACGTCCTCGTCGCGGTCGAGCTGGCGGCCGAGGCGATGGTGGTCCTCGGCCAGGCGGCGCCGGGCGTGTCGACGGCCGACCTCGCCGTCGGGACGGAGGTCGAGGTGGTGCCCGGCGTCCTGAACGAGGACGACCAGCACGTGTGGACCACCTGGAACTGGCGGCCGGTCGCCCGCCGGGAGCGGGAGGGACGGTCGTGAACGACGTCGCCGTGCTCGGAGCCGGAATGCATCCCTGGGGGAAGTGGGGCCGGAGCTTCGTCTCGTACGGGACCGCCGCCGCCCGCGCCGCACTCTCCGACGCCGGCCTGGAATGGGGCCGGGTGGGATCGGTCGTCGGCGCCGACACCATGCGGTGCGGATACCCCGGATACGTGGCGGGCGCGACCTTCGCCCAGGCGCTCGGGTGGCAGGGAACCCGGGTCACCAGCGTGTACGCGGCCTGTGCCTCGGGCGCCCAGGCCATCGGGACGGCCCGTGCCCAGATCCTGGCAGGCCTCGCCGACGTGGTCCTCGTCGTCGGCGCGGACGCCACTCCGAAGGGCTTCCTCGCCCCGGCCGGGGGCGAACGTCCCGAGGATCCGGACTGGCTGCGGTTCCGGGTGCTCGGGGCCACCAACCCGGCCTACTTCGCGCTCTACGCGCGCCGCCGGATGGCGCTGTACGGCGACACGGTCGAGGACTTCGCCCGGGTGAAGGTCAAGAACGCAGCCGCAGGCGCACTCAATCCGCTGGCCCGCTACCGCGCCCGGGTCACCGCGGAGGAGGTCGCCGCGTCCGCCGTCGTCGCCGATCCGCTGCGGCTCCTCGACATCTGCGCCACTTCGGACGGCGGTGCCGCCCTCGTGCTGTCCAGCATGGAATTCGCCCGGCAGCACGGGCACCGGGACCCGGTCCGGGTGCGGGCGGTGTCCACGGTCTCCCCCACGTACCCCAAGGCGGTGCTCGACCTCCCGGACATCGCGACCGACTCGGCCGCGACCGTCCTCCCCTCCCCGCACGCCTTCCGCGCCTCGATCGCCCGCGCCGCCTACGAGGAGGCCGGCATCGGCCCCGAGGACCTGTCCGTGGCGGAGGTGTACGACCTTTCCACCGCCCTGGAGCTGGAGTGGTACGAGGACATCGGACTGTGCGCACCGGGCGAGGGCGCGAAACTGCTGCGGGACGGCACCACCGCCCTCGGCGGGCGGCTGCCGGTCAACACCAGCGGGGGCCTCGGTTCCTTCGGGGAGGCGGTCCCCGCCCAGGCCATCGCCCAGGTCTGCGAACTGACCTGGCAGTTGCGCGGTGCCGCCGGCGACCGACAGGTGCCGGGGGCGCGCGTCGGCATCACCGCGAACCAGGGCCTGTTCGGACACGGTTCGGCGGTGGTGGTGGTGCGCTGACCGGGGTCCGCCGATGCCCGGGGCCCCGGCGCGCACCGGCCGTCACGTCGTGACGGCCGGACTCCGGTCCGCAAGGACGAGGGCGTGCTGCACGACCGCTACCAGGACGTTCTTCACGGACTCGCGGTCCCGGGCATCGCACATCAGCAGCTCCACCTCGGGGTCCAGGTCGAGGGCGCCCCGCACGCTCTCGGCCGAGAAGCGCCTGGCGCCCTCGAAGCAGTTCACGGCCACCGTGAACGGGATGCCGCGCCGCTCGAAGTAGTCGATGGCCGCGAAGCTGTCCTCCAGGCGGCGGGTGTCCGCGAGGACGACGGCGCCCAGGGCTCCCTGGGCCAGCTCGTCCCACAGGAACCAGAACCTGTCCTGCCCCGGGGTGCCGAAGAGGTACAGGACCAGGTCCTCGCGGAGCGTGATCCTGCCGAAGTCCATGGCGACCGTGGTGGTCGTCTTGGCCTCGACCCCGTGCAGATCGTCGACGGGACGGCCCGCCTCGCTGAGGATCTCCTCGGTCCGGAGTGGTCTGATCTCGCTGACCGCACTCACCAAGGTCGTCTTGCCCACCCCGAACCCACCCGCGACCAGGATCTTCAGGGTCATCGGCTCGACGTACGGCTTGGTGCGGCTAGAGCGCCCGAAGACCATTGATCACCTCGCGAAGGATGCTCACGTCCGGCAGCTCGGCCGGCGGAACGGGGCGGGTCACATGAACGAGTTCGTCCTCGACGAGATCGCCGATCAGGACCCGAACCACCCCGATGGGAAGATCGAGTCCGGCGGCGAGCTCGGCGACCGACTGGGGCTGCTCGGAGCAGCGCTCGACGATCTCCACGTGTTCCGGGGAGAGCGTCTGGTCCCGGCCGGGGTCATCGGCGGCGGGTTCGGGGACGACCAGTGCGATCAGGTCGAGCCGGTGACGGCCGGCGACGCTCGTCCGGCCGCGGGTCATCGCGTACGGACGCACCACCGGTCCGGCCTCGTCGTCGAACCAGTGGTGGTGAGCGGCGGTGCGGTGCCGCATCGACCGGTTCAGCTCGGCGTCGTCACTCATGCCGTCCCACTCATCCTCCCGAGGGCAGACCGGTCCGGGGGGCCGTTGCGAGGTGGGCCCCGACCCGCTTCACCATCAGCGTCATCTCGTAGGCGACCTGGCCGACGTCGGAGTCGGCGTCCGCGAGCACCGCCAGGCAGCTGCCGTCGCCGGCGGCCGTGACGAAGAGGAAGGCGTCCTCCAGCTCGACGACCGTCTGACGGACCTTGCCCGCCTCGAAGTGGCGGCCCACTCCCTTGGCCAGGCTGTGGAACCCGGAGGCCACGGCCGCCAGGTGCTCGCCGTCCTCCCGGGTCAGCTGCTGGGAGGAACCGGTGGGGAGCCCGTCACCGGAGAGCACCAGGGCCTTCCGGATGGACCCGACGCGCTGCACCAGCTCGTCGAGAAGCCAGTTCAGCTCTCCGTTGCCGGTGCCGTGCCCGGAAGTCGTGCTGTGCGCTGCGGCGTTCGGTGCGGTCATCGACCGTCCCCCTCGGGTGTCGTTCCTGGTGCTGTCGGTTCGTGCGGGTCGACGGTGTCCCGTCGACCGCGCTGCCAGCCGCGCTGCATGGCGGCCATGCGGGCGCGGACCTCCTCGGCGTCGCGTTCGAAGGAGCCGGCCCCGTCGGACGGTTCACGGGTACCGGAACCGGTGCGGGAACCGGCCGGGCTCCCGGTCTCGCGCAACTGGGGCGCGAGGCTGGCTTGGCGAACGCGACGCGGGAGACCGCCGAACGGGTCCGTGTCCTCCGACGGATCGGGCCCATCGGCCGGCCCGGGACGCTCCGCCGAGACGGGGCGCTCCGCCGGTACGGGGACGAGGGTGGGCCCGCCGCCCGACGGGGAACCGCGCCGGGCGCCCTGGGCAAGACCGGGCCGGTCGTGCTGCGGGTGCACACGGTCCGGTCCGTCGAGACGACGGCCGTGGTCCACGACGAGCGTCGGGGTGCGGCGGCGCGGCAGCGGTACCGGACCGAGCAGCGTGCCGTCCCCGGACGCCTCCGGCCCGTCGCGGTCCGCCGTGCGGTCCGGGGCCTGCTCGTGCTGCTCCCCGGCGGGCGCGACGCCGGTGCGGCGCGCGTCCCGGGGGCGGAACAGGCCGCCGCGCTCGCTGTCGGAGTCGAGGAGGTCGGCCGAGCGGTCGAGGAGCGCGTCGAAGTCATCCGAGCCCAAAGGGGCTTCGAGTTCCACGGGGCCGCCGAACGGACCGGACGCCCCGGCCGCGTCGGGGACCTTGGTGAGGGTCGGTCGACGCAGGGGCAGGGCGTCGCCGTCGGACGACGCGTCCTCGTTCCGGCCCGTGTGCTGCTCCAGGGGCTTGCGGTCGAGGCGGAACCCGGCGCCCTGGGTCTCGGGCGCGTCGGTGAGGAGCGCAGCCGGGATGAAGACGACCGCAGTGGTTCCTCCGTACGGGGAGGTCTGGAGCGAGACCCGGACGTTCTGGCGCTGGGCGAGTCGGCTGACCACGAAGAGACCGAGCCGGTCGGTGTCCGAGAGCTCGAACTCGGGTGTTTCGGCGAGCCGGAGGTTGGCGTCGAGCAGGGCATCGGGGGTCATGCCGAGGCCGCGGTCGTGGATCTCCAGGGTGAAGCCGTTGGCGACGCGCTCGCCGAGCACCTGCACGGCGGTGTGCGGCGGCGAGTAGACCGTGGCGTTCTCCAGCAGCTCGGCGATGAGGTGGGTGAGGTCGGCGACGGCGGGACCGCCCACGCCGAGGCGGGGCAGCCGGCGCACCTCGATCCGCTCGTAGTCCTCGACCTCGGCGACGGCGGCGCGGACCACGTCCATGAGCTGGACGGGCTTGCGCCACTGGCGGGAGGGGGCGGCGCCGGACAGGATGACGAGGCCTTCGGCGTGCCGACGCATGCGGGTGGTGAGGTGGTCGAGCCGGAAGAGGTCGGCCAGTTCGTCGGTGTCCTCCGTACGCCGCTCCATGGTGTCGAGGAGGGTGAGCTGGCGGTGGAGCAGGACCTGGTTGCGGCGGGCCAGGTTGACGAACACCTCGGAGACGCCGCGCCGCAGCTCCGCCTGCTTGACGGCGGCCTCGACGGCGGCGCGCTGAAGGGTGTTGAGGGCCTGGCCCACCTGGCCCACCTCGTCCTCTCCGTAGGCGAGGTGCGGCACCTCGGTCACGACGTCCACCTGCTCGCCCGCGGCCAGCCTCCGCATGACGCTCGGGAGACGGACGCCGGAGACCTCCTGGGCCTCCTTCTGCAGGCGGCGCAGGTCGCGGATGAGGGAGCGGCCGATGCGGACGGAGATGACGATCGAGGCGAGCAGTGCGAGGAAACCGAGGACACCGGCGATGCCGGCCTTGAGGAGGACGCTGTAGGCCGCGGGTTGGACGCGGTCCTGGTAGCGGTCGCCGGCGGCGGTGTTCTCGCGCGCCAGGTCGTCGAGGACGGGGCTCGCCTCGTCCTGCCAGCGCGCGGCGGTGATGACCCGCGGACTGTCGGTGGCGCCCGCCTCGATGATCGCGTTCTCGGCGGTGCGCAGGGGCTCGGTGTCGGGGCTGCGCCAGTACTGCTCGAAGCGCTCGCGCTCGGTGGTCGGCAAGAGTTCGAGGTTGACCTCGTAGAACTGCTCGCGCTGGGCGACGAGGTTCGATATCGCGCGGATCTCCTGGGCGGTGATGCGGTCGGAGACGAGCGCGGAGAGCACGAGGGCGTCCTCGCGGGAGAGGAGCTCGCGCGCGCGGGTGATGCCGACGAGGGCGCGCCCCTGCTTGTCCATCTCCACGTTCTCGAGGGCGTGGAGGGTGATGAGGAAGCTGTAACAGGGGTCGACGAGCCGGTTGTAGAACTCCAGGGCCTGCATGCGGCCGATCCCTCGGTTCTCGACGGAGCGGCGCAGCGAGGCGAGGCCATCCAGTGCTTCGAGGAGGGAGGAGAGGCGCTGGGAGGTGACGGGCGGCATCTCGTCGCGCACGCCGAGGTCGGCGGCGTTGGCGCGGATGCGGGCGATCTGTCGGTCGGTCGCGCGGCGGGTCTCGCGGAGGGAGGCGAGGGCGTCGGAGCCCCGTGGGTCGGCGAGGTAGATCAGGGACTGGCGGCGTTCGAGCTGGATGACCCGGGCGGTGTCCTCCAGGGGGTAGCCGACCTTCTCCACGATGTAGCCGACGTCGAGGAGCTGGTCGGCCTCACGGCCCGTCAGGACCGTGGCGAAACCCCACAGCCCGGTGAGGGAGACGAGCGGTACGAGCAGCAACGCCACGATCTTCCTGCGGATGGACTTCCCGCGAAAGCGCATGGCCTCCCCCAGCTCGGCCTCCGTGCGCCACGGAGGCCGTTCACGACGCCCGGCGTCAACACGCGGCGTCAACCTCGATTTTGAACAAATGGCGGCGTGAGCCTACTACTGCATCACGACCATCCCTAAGGCACATCCGGGCGATTTTCAGCCTGTCGAGTGAGCGTTGATCATGAGATGTCCCGGTATTGCGGGAGTTGAGATCGGCCACTGTGGCGCAGGACACTTGATGGTGCGCCGTTTGTCCGACCTGCCCAGATGGCTGGAACTGTTCGTTCCGCAAGGCGGCGGGTCCGTTTGGCCGGGCCCGGATGAAACCTTTTCGCCCTCGCATGCGTCAATGGGTACGGGGAGGAGTCTGTCCGCGTAAAGACGCTCAAGACGGGCAGTGACTCCTGAAGTCGGTCAGTGGTGGGGAGTGACGGAACAATGGAGCACGAGGCGCGGTCGGCGCGTCAGTTGTGGGTGGAGGAGGAGCGGGGTCGACGGCGGATGCCGGATCCGGTGCGCAACGCAGCGGTACGGGCCGTGATGCTCACCTCGGTGACGCTCATCCAGGCCGTGGTGGCCTTCCTCTGTACGGTTGCGGGCGCATGGCTGGCCTTCCCGATGACCATCACCGCGGTGGCCTCCACCGTGGTGGCCACCTGGAGCGTGGTGGACGTCTGGATCACGCGCCAGGTGTGGCGCCAGCGCAACGGCGTGGTGTCGGAGCCGAGCAGTACGGCCCGTTCGTCGCTCCGGGACCGGCGCGATCGGAGCCGGGGGGACGCGACGCCGCTGTCCGAGGCGGTCTGAACCAACCGCGAGCGGCCCGGAACCCGAAGG
>NZ_JBHYMF010000190.1:0-12801 GCF_042742855.1 Streptomyces sp. NPDC058877
GCGCACCGGGCCATGGGGGGCCGGGCCCGCGGGGGGCGTGGCCAGACGGGGGCGGGGCCACCCGGGGGCGGGCCCACACGGGGGGGGGCCGCCCGGGCAACCCCCGGGCCGGCCCCACCGCTCCGAGGCGAACGCGTCAGCCGGACCAGCTGCCCGTCTCCTCCATGCCGAGGTACAGCACCGTGGGCTGGACCGGGTTGAAGGCGATGGCGGAGATGCCGTCGAAGGCGTTGTGGGTCTTGGTGAGGGCACCCGTGCCCGCGTCGTAGCGGAACAGGTCGGTGCCGTAGTCCTGGAAGTACATGCCGAACTCGAAGTACAGGACGTCGGGGTCGACCGGGCTGGGGGCGAGCAGGGTGCCGTTGGTCAGGTCGTGCTCCGCCGTGTCGTCGACGATCTTGGTGAAGGTGCGGCCTCCGTCGGTCGAGCGGTACAGGTACCGGCCCTCGACGCCGGAGCCGGGGGCCGCCTCGGTGAGGTCGATGCCCACGCCGTAGACGACGGAGCTGTCGGCGGGCGAGACGGCGATCCGGAACAGGTTCGCCCTGGTGCCGGAGGTCAGGCCGGCGGACCCCGTCCAGGTCGTTCCGCCGTCGGTGGTCACCGCGCCGCCCCGCACCATGGCGCCCACCACGACGTGGTCGAGGTCGGCGGGGTCGAAGGCCGCGTGGTAGATGCCGGTGCCGGAGGGGAACGCGGCGGTACCGAGGACGGACCAACTGCTGCCGCCGTCACGAGAGTCGTACAGGCGGCCGTCGCCGCCGACGACCCGGAGGTGGTCGCTGTCGGCCGAGTCGGTGCCCAGCCCCATGATGCGCTCCGCCGGGGCGGTGAGCGGGGTGACGGAGGTGCCGTCGATCCGGGCGAGGTAGGCCCCGTTGACCTCCCAGGCGAAGGCGCGCGAGCCGACGCCCGCGGTCAGGGTCGCCGATGCGCTGCCCAGGGTCGCGACGTGGTTCCAGGAGCAGCCGGCGTTGGTGGAGCGCTGGAGTTCGTCGTTGCGGGTGGCCAGCAGCGTGTCGGGGGCGTCGAGCGCCACGAGGCCCCGGGTGTAACTGACGGGCCTGAGCGTGCCGGTGGTGGTGGCGAGGGTCGCCCCGTCGTCGGTGGTGAGGGTGACCGCACCGTCGCCGACCACGCGGTTGCAGGACGGAACGCTCCAGCTGGTGCCCGGGGCCGCGGTGGCGGCCGGCGACTGGGCGATGACGAGGGCAGCGGCAGCCGCGATGACGGCAGCACTGACTCGCTTCATTGTGCCTCCCTTGTGGGGTGTGGCGCAGTTGCGCTTGGTGATCTTGTTCTATCCCGGAGGGATGCATGAAGACAGCATGATCATCCGCCAAATCTTCTGACTAGAAAGCCACTTGACGAAAGATCTTCGTAAATTGACGCTGAACGGCGTCAATCTTTAATTGAATAAGAGGCGTCACCTCGGCGCCCCGGCCGCCCGGCACCTCGCCGACGGCGCATCGGCGCCCCCAGCGGACGCGCTCCACCCCGAGCCCCGCCCACCTGGGGCGGCTGTGATGTCGGGCGCCGAAGCCGCCGGCCCCTTTTCCGCCGGCTCTTCGGGCTCAGCCTGCGGACCCCGAGGGGATGGAGCGGGCCGGTCAGGCCGCACGCGGGCGCGATCCGCAGGTGCGGGCCGCGTTCCTGCTCGTCAACGACCCCGTGCTGCTCCTCCTGCGGCCACGGCTGACCGAGGCCCTGGGGGCCGGTCCGCTGTCCGCCGCGCGCCTCGAACACCGGGCGCCGGAAGTGCTGGTCGTCTACGGCGAAGGACTGACCGCCGGGGGAACGGGCGGTACGACACGAAGCAGTGATCTGCGGGGCGGGGACCACAGGGCTCGTCCTGACGCGTCGGCCGGACGCGCCGGGCCGGGACGTCGTGGCGCCGGAGAAGGCCCCCGGCCCCCGAACCCAGGGGCACACGGTCGACTCCTTCGGCCCGGGGTGCGACGCGATGGCGGCCACGGGGCTCTCCCTCCGCGGCTGACGGAGCCGGCCCACCACGGGATCGGCTGGATCGTCCCACGCGCCTTGTGCAAGTGCCCTTCGTCCAGCGGGGCGCACTTACGGCCAGGCGGTACCGATCGTGACGGACCGTTGGAGCAGGGGACGCACGGTGCCGGCCGGAGACGCCGCCCACGCCGTGTCCCTGCTCGCGGGCCAGGGGCTCCGCTCGGGGGCGCGGGAGCGTACGTGCTGGCCGAAGAACCCGGCCGGGCGTCGTCCGTGGCGGCCGGGAGGTTCCTCAGATGACCGCAAGATCGACGGTGATGGAGAACGGCGTGGTGGCCTTCACCGTGCTGGTGAACACCTCGCCGTCCCGGTAAGCCTTGGTGGCGGGGTCGAGGACGTGGGTGTGGACGATCGGGACGCCGGTGGCGGCCTGCTCGACCCGCCAGTAGAAGGGGATGCCGGCCTTGGCGTACTGGTCCACCTTCACGATCCGGTCGGTGGTCTCCGAGCCGGGCGACACGACCTCGACGACCAGGAGCACGTGCTCGGGGCGGGTGGGCGTGAGGTCGACGGTTTCCGCCCGGTAGACGATGACGTCAGGCCGGCGGTTGGTGAGGGGAACGTCCTGCAGGCGGACGTCGAAGTCCGTGTCTGCGTTCCAGTCCGGGCCCGCGGCGGTGTCCAGGGCATTGGCCAGGAGCCGGGCCAGCCGGCCCAGCCGCTTCGAGGCGCTCGGGCTCACGACGACCATCCCGTCCACGATCTCGATGCCGGCGCACTGCTCCTCGGACCAGGAGTCGTACTGCTCCGCGCTGATCCGCGAATGCATCCACGCGGGCGCCACCATCTCGGGAGACATGGCGTACCTCCTTCGAGGAGCCTCGGCAGGTCCAGCACCGCTGCGCCCGGCCTACTGTTCCGAGATGCCGGGTCGCCCGACCCGGAGGGGGCGGAGTCGCCCACCACGTGATGGCGTGCGACTGCAATGCGACCGAGTGGGGCGGGCTCGTCAGTGATTCACCGGTCGCGGCAGGCGCTGTGAGAGGCTGGGCCGCATGAACCGGCTGGCTGGTGCGACCTCGCCCTATCTCCTTCAGCATGCGGACAACCCGGTCGACTGGTGGCCCTGGGAACCGGAGGCGTTCGAGGAAGCGCGACGGCGCGACGTGCCCGTCCTCCTGTCGGTCGGATACTCCGCGTGCCACTGGTGCCAGTGAACTTACACAACCAGGTAGTCCTGACCTGGGGTGTTGCCAAGAGGTAGCCGCATGGACACGTACGATGAGCATCTGGACGCAAGCATCGACGCCTGGGTGGAGGCCGAGCTGGCCGCCTCACCCGAGTGGGGGCTCGAGGAGTACGCCACCATCCGCCAGCGCCTGGAGGGCAGCGGACCCGCTGTCACCGCTGAGGAGTAGTGGGGCACGGAGCCGCAGCGCGGCCCGCACCACAGTGCCGTGCGCGGCGGACCGGCCGGCCCACGCGCACGGCACCATCCGGGCTGACGCACTTCGTGGTCGCCCCATGCGAGTCCGGGGCGTCATATGCTGAGGGCGACGGGAAGGAGCTGTTGATGAGCGTGGACGCGGTCATGCACACCGAGTTCCCTGCTGGGTACGTGGTCTTCTTCGGTACCGACGGGAAGGTGGTCATGACTCCGCAGAGCGAGGAGCACTCCAGCACCATCAAGTCGATGCAGTACGACACGATCCTGTCGTTCGGACGGCATGCGAAGACCGTCTCCGATGTGTACATCGACTTCCCGGCCGACGAGAACTCGGCTCCCGATCTGGCGATCATGCGGGAGGATGCGCAGCGGCAGGGCAAGCGCTACGGCTTCGAGGACGTGCTGCTGATCGCCGAGGTGGTGTCGGTCTCCTCCGCGCGCAAGGACTACGACGACTGCACCGCGAAGTACGGCCGCTACGGCATTCCGGTCTACGTGGTGGTGGACCCGTACGCCGCGGAGGTCGTCGTCCACACTCGGCCCACCGGCTCCGGCTACATCGCGGCGCACACGCACAAGTACGGCTCGGGCAAGCTGCCCATCGAGCTAGCCGACGGGCGGACCTACACCCTCGACCTGGATGAGCTGCCCCGGCCGGAGGCCGACGCGCGCTGACCCCGCCTACCCCGTCGTCCGAGTTTGTCGACCTTCATTGGTTCGCGCTTCGGTGTCGTACGGCGCGCAACAGCTCCTGGCTCCAGGCGGCACGCGGCTCCTGCGGGCCAGTAGCCCATGAGCTGGAGGCGCCCGACGAGGCTGAGCGGCGCGGGATGCCGGTCCGGCTCGTGGTCAGATATTCGGCGCGGACAGGCTTGAGCCGTCAGCTCTTGAGAAACTTCGCAAGAATCAATGTCAGCTGCTGAGAGCGAGTTCGACGTGCGCCCAGGTCGGACGAGTTTCGGATGCCAGACGTGTACTCATCGATGATCTTCTCGACTTCCTCGGCCGTCATGTGGACCGTGGCTGCGAGAGATGAAATGAGTCCGGCCGCTTCTCCGTTCTCGCCATTGCGCTTCCTGGCGGAGACTGCGCGCTGGAACAGGTCCAGAAGTTC
Organism: Streptomyces sp. NPDC058877; assembly: GCF_042742855.1. Lineage (NCBI taxonomy): Bacteria > Bacillati > Actinomycetota > Actinomycetes > Kitasatosporales > Streptomycetaceae > Streptomyces > Streptomyces sp. NPDC058877. The sequence goes on from NZ_JBHYMF010000190.1 coordinate 4,524, forward strand.
CCGAATCTGAGCCGTCCGGTCCGGGATAGTATTGCTGAGCTCCTGGCGTAGTCCCCAGGAGACATGCAGAAGAGTGAACATGTCGACAATGTTCGACCACCTGGTTCGACCAACCCACTTGATGGTATTTCTGAGGAGCGTCAGAAGGTCGAGGAATTCCGTCGAGCGGTCCTGATATTCCTCGAAATCTGCAGAGATTTTGTCATAGCGCTCGTTGAGTTCATTCTTTTTGTTGGATAGTCCGAAGATGCAGCTGCCGAAGACCTCGGCGTAGAACTCCAGGTCGCCGCCTCGCTTGCGTCGTTCGCCGCTGAAAATTCCGGATACTGAGCTCACCTCGTGGGCTGCGCAGTCCTTGAGGAAGTCATTGAATGGGCCAGGTAGCAAAGCATTTCGGAGCTCTTGCTCCGTCAGTACCATGTTGACCCTGTTGACGCGGGCGAATACTGCTCGCACGAACTCGTCGGCGAGATTGGATAGGCGCCGAATCGGGAAGCGATATTGGAAGAACTCTTGACGTACATCGTCGGGCAGCTCCTTGAAGAACTTCCCCTCGAACTTCTCGCTTAGCTTCTCGTCTTCCAATTCGTCCAGCGGGAACTTGTTATTAAGGAACTCGAGAAGGGAGGTGAGGCGCTGCTGGCCGTCGACAACGGATGCGGTCTGTTCCCCTTCCGGTGATGTCTCATACGCAAGATAGATCTCAGGGATCGGATACCCGAGGAGGATGGTCTCCATGAGTGACACCTTGGCGCGATCGGGCCAGACGGCCTTTCGCTGGTACTCAGGTTGGAGGATCAGTTCGCCGGATTTGTCTAGCGATCGGAACTCTGCCACCGTTTTCGATTCGATCTCGAACTTGAGTCCGTGGTCAGCCATGGTGCACGCCCTCCTCGATCGCGCGATCTCGCGCGATGTTCACACTTTTCAGCTGATAGTTTCTGAGTGACCTATGGTTGCGGTACAGTCGATAATTTACTTCGCAGTTGCTGAAGGTGCTACCGAGATCCTGGATGAAGAGATCCCTGGATCGTGACCACTGTTCACCGAAGGACAATCGTGGCAGCACGATATCGAGGGCGATGCATTCCTCAAAAACCAGCTTGCGCAGGTAGTTCTTATTTCCGGAGAAGAGGTCGTCCTCGATTATCTCTCTGAGTTCGGCCCATGCCTTGTCGAATAGCTCTGGCGAGATCACCGCGATGTCCAAGTCTGAGCCTTCGCGAAACCTTCTGAAGTTCTTCTTCGGGTTCATGGAATAGCCCAGGCGGGCACTTCCGACTAGCTGGACGGCCATTGGGTCCACGCCCAGTTCGGTTGCAACCAGATGCCTCCATCTGATGTAGCTGAGCTCTTGAGGCCACACCGCGGGCGTTCCATCGAACAGTCGGGCGGTCACGAAATAATCAACTTCCTGCCCCAGTGAACTGAATTCTTTCCAGAATTCTGGTAGTCCTGAAGCATTGTCCATCGTGTCCCCTCAACTAGTGTCGAGCCGACCGTGCCTGTTTTCGCTGTTGCATCTGCGTCGCACTGGGTCGGAAGTGATGAAACCGGAACCATCGCCTTGGTCGCGTGGCCACCGCGCGATCTCCCAGGTAATCGTGCGAGGATCTTAGCGCGTTTGATTGCCCCGCGGGTCTGATTCAGTATGGGCTGTTCCTGTCTCTCGCCATCTCACGGGTGGTGACCTGTCTGACCTGGTTCCAATATCTGCTGGACAACATCGCTGTCCTGGCAGGAGCCGTCGTCACGGGTGACGCCATACATGCCCAGCGCGACTGCGCCGGCTGCCTCCTCGTCTTGGTTGCCCGTTACACCGTGATCGTCGTAGGTAGTCAGAAGAGGCTGTCTGTAGCACCTTGCTGGCGCCGAGCGAGCAGGGTCCTTACATATCCCCAAGGTCGACCGTGATGGAGAAAGGGGCGGTGGCCTTCACGGTGCCGGTGAACATCTCGCCGTCTCGGTAGGCCCTGGTGGCGGGGTCGAGGACGTACGTGTAGACGATCGGGACGCCGGTGGCGGCCTGCTCGATGCGCCAGTAGAAGGGGATCCCAGCCTTGGCGTACTGATCCATCTTCACGATCCGGTCGGTGGTCTCCGAACCCGGCGACACGACCTCGGCCACGAGGAGTACGTGCTCGGGGCGGGTGGGCGTGAGGTCGATGGTCTCCGCCCGGTAGACGATGACGTCTGGCCGGCGGTTGGTGAGTGGAACGTCCTGCAGGCGGACGTCGAAGTCCGTGTCGGCGTTCCAGTCCGGGCCCGCGGCGGTGTCCAGGGCATTGGCCAGGAGCCGGGCCAGCCGGCCCAGCCGCTTGGAGGCGCTCGGGCTCACGACGACCATCCCGTCCACGATCTCGATGCCGGCGCACTGCTCCTCGGACCAGGAGTCGTACTGCTCCGCGCTGATCTGCGTATGCATCCACGCGGGCGCCACCATCTCGGCGGACATGGAGTACCTCCTTCGAGGATGCGGTGCTGCTCGACTCAGCGTACTGCCCGCTTCCAGTCGGGCACCGGCTGTGGGTCGGGGCAGAACCTCCAGTGTCCGCCGGGCGACCTGGGTGCAAAAGGGGCGATCCGCATCCACCACGTGATGGCGCATGAGTGCAAATCGGCCAAGTAGGGAGGGGGCTTGCGGGCCGAACCGGCAGGGCCGTGTCGGCGTGAGAGGCTGGGGCGTATGAACCGGTTGGCTGGTGTGACCTCGCCTTATCTGCTTCAGCATGCCGACAATCCGGTCGACTGGTGGCCGTGGGGACCGGAGGCGTTCGAGGAAGCGAAACGGCGCGACGTGCCCGTCCTCCTGTCGGTCGGATACTCCGCGTGCCACTGGTGCCATGTCATGGCGCACGAGTCCTTCGAGGACGAGGGCACCGCCGCGTACCTGAACGAGCACTTCGTGTCCGTCAAGGTCGACCGCGAGGAACGGCCCGACGTGGACGCGGTCTACATGGAGGCCGTGCAGGCCGCCACCGGACAGGGCGGCTGGCCCATGACCGTGTTCATGACGCCGGACGGGGAACCCTTCTACTTCGGCACCTACTTCCCGCCCGAGGCCCGTCACGGCACGCCCGCCTTCCGCGAGGTGCTCGAAGGCGTGCACCGCGCCTGGACGGACCGGCGGGACGAGGTCGGAGAAGTGGCGGGCAAGATCACCCGAGACCTCGCCGAGCGGGAGTTGACCATCGGCGACACCGGGGCGCCCACCGAGGAGACCCAGGCGCTGGCGCTCCTTCAGCTGACCCGGGACGTCGACCCCGCGAGCGGCTGGTTCAGGGGCGACACCAAGTTCCCGCCCTCGATGGTGGTCGAGTTCCTGTTGCGCCACCAGGCCCGGACCGGCTCCGTGGCGGCACGGGAGATGGCGGAGGGGCTGTGCGGCGCGATGGCCCGGTCGAGCCTGTACGACCAGCTGGGAGGGGGCTTCCACCGGTACGTGCTCACGCCGGCGACCGGAGGACCCCTGATCCCGCACTTCGAGAAGATGCTGTACGACAACGCCCTGCTGTGCCGGGCGTACGCCCATCTGTGGAGGTCCACCGGCAGCGACCTGGCCCGCCGGGTCGCCCTGGAGACCGCCGACTTCATGGTCCGGGAACTCCGCACCCCCGAGGGCGGTTTCGCCTCCGCACTCGATGCCGACTCCGAGCAGGAAGCACCGGACGGAGCGCGTCCGCAGCAGGGCGGCGGCCGGCACGTCGAGGGCGCCTACTACGTGTGGACCCCCGCGCAACTGTCCGCGGCCCTCGGGGACGAGGACGCCGCCCTCGCCGCCGCCCACTACGGCGTCACCGAGGACGGCACCTTCGAGCACGGGAGCTCCGTCCTCCGGCTCCCGCAGGAGTCGGGCCCCGTCGATGCCGACCGGATCGCCTCGATCGAGGCCCGGCTCCGAGCCGCCCGCGAGGAGCGCGAGCGCCCGGGCCGCGACGACAAGGTCGTCGCCGCCTGGAACGGCCTTGCCATCGCGGCCCTCGCGGAGACCGGCGCCCTCTTCGACCGCCCCGACCTGGTCGACCGCGCCACCGAGGCCGCCGACCTCCTCGTCCGGGTCCACATGGACGAGACCGCCCGGCTCACCCGTACGTCCAAGGACGGTCGGGCCGGCACCAACACGGGTGTCCTGGAGGACTACGCCGACGTCGCCGAGGGCTTCCTCGCCCTCGCCGCCGTCACCGGCGAGGGCGCCTGGCTGGAGTTCGCCGGCTTCCTCCTGGACCTCGTCCTCGACCGCTTCACCGGTGAGGGCGGCGCGCTCTACGACACCGCCCACGACGCCGAGCGCCTCATCCGACGCCCCCAGGACCCCACCGACAACGCCACCCCGTCGGGCTGGACCGCCGCTGCCGGAGCGCTCCTGTCGTACGCGGCGCACACCGGCTCCGAGGCCCATCGAGCCGCCGCCGAAGGAGCCCTCGGTGTCGTCAAGGCCCTCGGGCCGCGCGTGCCCCGCTTCATCGGCTGGGGCCTGGCCACCGCCGAGGCCCTCCTGGACGGACCCCGCGAGATCGCCGTCGTCGGCGACGCCGCCGATCCCGCGTTCCAGGAACTGCGTCGGACGGCCCTGGCGGCGACCGCCCCGGGAGCGGTCCTCGCCGTCGGAGCCCCCGACGGCGAGGAGTTCCCGCTGCTGAAGGACCGGCCGCTGGTGGCCGGGGGGCCCGCCGCGTACGTGTGCCGTCACTTCACCTGCGACGCCCCGGTCACCGACCCGGTCGAACTGCGCCGGCGGCTCTGACCCCGGCCCGGAACGGGGAACGGCCCCGCGTCCCCTCCGAGGGAGGGGCGGCGGGGCCGCACCGTACCGGGCTGCGCTGCTCAGCTGTTGCCGGCGCCGTTGCCCGACAGGACCGGGATGTCGTCCAGGATGTGCGACAGCGGCTCGTCGCCCTTGGCCTGGGTGGAGTTCTCGGTGCACTGCTGGTTCTGCGGGGAGGACAGGACGTTGATGTCCTGGACCGCGATCGGGACCAGCCCGACGAGGGAACCGGCGTTGACCTTGGCCGGCAGGCCGACGCAGGGCTTGTTCAGGGATCCCTGGACGAGCGCGAACTGCGGGCTCATGTTGCCGTGGGTGGCGGAGTTGCCGAACTCCTGGTGCGCGCCGTTGCCGGACAGCGACGTGGTGCCGCCGTCGTCGGCGATCGCGAGCGCCTGCCCGGCACCCGCGGCCGTCGCGCCGAGGACCGACGCGGCCACTGCAGCCGTAGCCAACAGCTTCTTCATGGTTCAGGCCTTTCGGTTTCTGGCTCGCTGAGTGTCGAACCGCGCTGATCAACTGGTGAGAGGTCCGGAGGTTCCGGGAAGTCCACCGGACGGACTACGGGCAAATGAGCGAAGCTCCCCGGGCCGGCCGGTAGGCAGCGGCCTGGATCTCGCTCGGAGCGACGGCTTCGGCGGCCGGTAGGGGGCGGTCCTCGGCCAGCCGCCCGAAGACCTCCGCGGCCCCCTCTTCGTCCCAGGCGACCGTGGATCCGACGCCCTCGACGTTCGCGTTGAAGCCCCGTACCGGGACGGTCGCGAACTCCGTGCGCTCCGGTGGCAGGTTCCGCAGGCGTGCGGCGAGCGCCAGCAGCTCCGCGGTCGAGATCCCCCGTTCGCCCGCCGCCGTCCCGCGGAGGGTCGCTGCGACCTCCCCCAGCCGCCCCGGGGCGTCGAGCACGCCGTCACGGAGCCGGCCCAGTGCGTTCGCCACGAACCGCTGCTGCTTGCGCATGCGGCCGAAGTCCATCTGCCCGTCCGCCCGCCGCGACCGCACGTACTGGAGCGCCTCGCCGCCGGCGACCCGCTTCGTCCCGGGCTGTAGGTCGAGGCCGGTGGCCGGGTCCTTGAGCGGTTGCTCCGTGCAGATCGGCACCCCGTCGTCGACCTGGTCCACGGTGTCCATGAAGCGTCGGAAGTCGACCGCCAGATAGCGGTGCACGGACAGACCGGTCATCGATTCGACGGTCTCGACCGTGAGGTCGGGGCCGCCCTCCGCCCAGGCGTTGTTGATCTTCGCCTGATGAGGGGCGTGCACCTTCCCGGTGCGCCGGTCCCGGTGTTCCCCGGGGAGCGATGCCAGGGAGTCCCGCGGCAGGCTCACGACCTCGACGCGGTCGCCGGCCGCCGAGACGTGCACGAGCATCATGACGTCCGTGCAGTCGCACCCCTGCCCGCCGAGCCGGAAGCGCTCCTTCTCCTCCTTGGTGACCCCCTTTCGGCCGTCGAGCCCGACGACCAGGAGGTTCAGCCCCCTCTCGGGAGCGGGGAGGTCCCGGGACGCGACGGAGACGGCGCCTGCGAAGGCCCCGGGAAAGAGGGCGGTGAGGGCGGCGAGGGTCGCCGCGGCGACCAGCGGGCGTCGAGCGGGACGGGGGCGCGGGAATTTCATCTCCGCACCGTATTTCGACCTGCTCGCACAGAGGTGCGCCACGCGAGTTGGGGCGGACGAATCACTCTCCCGCGACGCCTGTGTAATGATGCGGGAATCGCAGCGGAAGGAGCGAAGATGGCGCCGGATCCCGGAAAATGGGAACGGATGGCCTTCATTCCGAAGAGCCGGTATGTGAGTGACCCACCCCCTGCCGACCGTACTCCATTTCCCCTTTATTCCGCCCTGGTGGCCCAGTGGGTGCAGGCGGGCCGGGCGGTGCCGGGGATGCCCGACCGGGAGTGGGAGCGCCTGATGGCGACCCCGGTCTGGCCGAACTGGTAGGAACGACCGAGGAAGACGAAAGGGGCCGCCCCGGAGGGGCGGCCCCTGACGTGTGAACGCCGTCGTGCTCGGACGGAACGTCAGCTGTTGCCGACGCCGTTGCCCGACAGGATCGGGATGTCGTCCAGGATGTGCGAGAGAGCCTCGTCGCCCTTGGCCTGGGTGGAGTTCTCGGTGCACTGCTGGTTCTGCGGGGACGACAGCACGTTGATGTCCTGGACGGCGATCGGCACCACGCCGACGAGCGAACCGGCGTTGAGCTTGGCCGGCAGGCCGATGCAGGGCTTGTTGAGCGAGCCCTGGACGAGCGCGAACTGCGGGCTCATGTTGCCGTACGTGGCGGAGTTGCCGAACTCCTGGTGCGCGCCGTTGCCGGACAGCGACGTGGTGCCGCCGTCGTTGGAGATGGCGAGCGCCGGGGAGGCCACGGCGGCGGTGGCGCCGACGATGGAGACGGCTGCGGCCGCGGTGGCCATAACCTTCTTGATCACGGGAGTTCCCTTCTAGAACCGGCTCCGTGCAGGGAGCGACCTGATCAACAGGCCTTCGGACGCCAGGGTTCCGCTGTGTCACCCCCCTGGGGGAGCGCGCGTGACGGCGCAGAACGAGGTCCCAGTCGAACGAGTGAAGCGCCGGAACCAACGGTCAGTGACCGCAGTTGATCCGGTCGCATCAATCAGGTCGATTGGTGGGAACAGGAACGGAATCACCGTGAACAAGAAGATCATGGCGGCCGCGGCCCTTACGGCCTCCATCGTCGGCGCTTCCGCTGCGGCGGCCTCTCCGGCGCTCGCCATCGCCGACGACGGCGGCACCACCTCGCTCTCCGGCAACGGCGCGCACCAGTCCTTCGGCAACTCGAAGACCACGGGTGACATGAGCCCGCAGTTCTCGGCCGTCCAGGGCTCGCTCAACAAGCTCTGCCTCGGTGCCCCGGTGAAGGGCAACCTCGGTTCCCTCGTCGGCGTCCTGGTTCCGGTTGCCGTCCAGGACGTCAACGTGCTGTCGTCCCCGCAGAACCAGCAGTGCACCGAGAACTCCACCCAGGCCAAGGGCGACGAGCCGCTGTCGCACCTCGTCGAGGACATCCCGGTCCTCTCCGGAAACGGCGCCTACAACAGCTGATCCGTTTTCCGTGCGAACGGGGCCGGTGGGAGCAATCGTGTTCCCGCCGGCCCCGTTTGCTGCGCGCAATGGAGTGAAAGGGAACGCGTCGTCGTCGCTCGTGTTTCCTTTGTGAGGCATGTTCGTTGTGTTCTGTGCAGCGGAAATGTTTTCCGCCGAGGAAAGGATCCAGACGAAATGAACTGCAAGAAGGCTGCGGCCGTCGTCGCCGGAATCGTCATGGCCATGGGTGCGGCGTCGCCCGCCTTCGCGGACGCGGACGCGCAGGGTGCGGCCATCGGTTCGCCGGGCGTCCTCTCCGGGAACGTCGTGCAGGTCCCGATCCACGTGCCGATCAACGTCTGCGGCAACAGCGTGAACCTCATCGGTGCGCTGAACCCGTCCTTCGGCAACACCTGTATCAACGCCTGAGTTCCTGCGGCCCGCAGGCAAGGGGTCGGCCCCGGGGGG